>NZ_JBSJXY010000005.1:0-4257 GCF_053667625.1 Faecalimicrobium sp. JNUCC 81 | reverse complement strand
GAAGAATTTTTAGAATTAGATATAGATAAAAAAATTGAGTACCTAAATGAAAAATTAAGTGAAGGTCAAACTGTAATTCGCATTAGAGAAGATCTAGGAATTGGAGAAAAATTTCTTCAAAAAATTGTTAAAGAAAATGGATATAAATATTTTCAAAAAGAAAAAAAATATTACAAAGAAAATACAAATGTATTACAAAAAAATATAACTCATGGAAAAGAAATTTTTGATTTAGATTACAAAGATACCACAAATGTATTACAAAATTACAAAGATGATTTATTAGACATAGTTAAAGCAAAGAAAGAAATATTTGAAGTCATAAATGCTTTTAAAGAAAATAATTTGTATTACAAAGATATTACAAATGTAATAGAAGTAGTTGCTAGTAATGAAATACAAGTTAAAGATTTTAATAGTGAAGCAAAAGGAACTTCATTTAGAGTTTATGGTGAAACATTAACTAAATGGAAAGAGTTTTGTAATAAAAATAAAAAATATAATAACCAAGATCTAGTGTCTATGGCATTGGAAGAATACATGGAAAAATATAAGTAAAAATTTAAAATACACAATAAACGCTGCTAAAAATATCTCTTAAAATCCAATTAGAGGTAAAATAATAAAATTAAGGACAAGCAGGTTGTTTTGTTCAAAAATGATCCTTAAAATCGAAAATAGAGTCTTATAAGCTAATAAAATAAAGAAAGGGCTAACTTAATTTTATTAAGTTAGCCCTTTCTTTATTTCTAAATATGTTTAAAGTGTTGAAAACACTAGATTTATTTAAACTATTCCCTAAACGTAAATTTAACGACTAATTAATTGACCCAATACTCAAGATTAATAATATATAATTAATTTGAAGACAAATATTAGGGTGGGATACATGAACTTTGAATATGCTACAGATAAGGATTATGACTATATGTTAAAAAATGATAGTCATATTTCAAAAGATTTATTAAAAAATAAAATAAAAGATAAAGAAATTTATTTAGCTAAATTCAATAAAGAAATTATAGGTTGGTTAAGATTTAATTTTTTTTGGGATAACACTCCATTTTTAAATATGATTTTTATAAAAGAGAGTTATAGGGGTAGAGGTATAGGTAAAGAATTCATTTTATTTTGGGAAAATGAAATGAATATAAAGGGTTACAAGATGGTTATGACCTCAACCTTAGCTAATGAGGATTCACAACATTTTTATAGAAAATTATTATATAAAGATTCAGGTAGTCTTTTACTTAAAAATGAACCGCTAGAGATAATTTTCGTGAAGGAATTTAACTAGTTCTTAAAAATTTATTTAAAGATAATTAGTAAAAAAGCCATTAGAATCCATTTATTTGGATTCTAATGGCTTTAACTTTATTAGAATAATAACTAATCACTAAAGTGAAATTTAGAAATGTGTTTGGAAAAAATATATTTTTAAGTTTATTTTTTTATTTTGTTATTTGATTTATTTTTATATATGTATTCTAATAAATCAAATAATATATTTGCAAACAACCCAAGACAAAGATAAATTATAATAATATTTTCTATAATTGGTTGTAATAATTCATTCTTTGATACTCTGAAAATAGTAAAAATTATAAAAATTATTCCTATTAAATAAATTATCAATATTGTCTTTTTTATTTTTTTTATTTTTTCTAACATTTTAAATTTATCGTGGAGAAGACATATAAGTATATGTTCCGAATCGTTCACCAGTAGATGCTACAAAAGCCCAATCGGTTTTATACTGAGTTTGATCAAATGGTAAAAAACGATAATATTTAGAAAAATGTACTGTTCCCCCAATAGCAGAACTTGCTAGAATACTTAGAGTACTAAATCCAATCACAGTTACAACAAAGTTTGTTGCAAAACCTAAAACTGTCGCTATAGCTCCAGCTACAACAGCAGTTGTTACTCCTTTTTTCCAAGATACGTAATGATGTACTATATTTATAAGTTTCCAATTAGTGTTTGTACTTCTTTTACTTCTTTTACTTTTTGACTCAATATTCATAGTATCATCTTTAGTTGATTTAACTGTCGCTATTTTATTACTATCTAAATAGATTGTTGAATCCGCTTCATTATATGTTATTACATTTGTTTCAAGATTAGAGTTATTTGTAACTAAAATACATCGATTAGAATTATCATCATAATAATATTTATATGTATAATTTACTCCTTCAAAATTTACATTTTCGATTAAATTCTGTTTGTAGACATCGTTTTGTTCATTAGAATTTTGCAAAATAGAATTAGATGGACTAGAATTATTTGCAAAACTTGAGATTGGCGCCATTATACTTAGTATAAAACTTAATATAAGGCTTATAGATATTACTTTCTTTGATTTCATTATTGATCTCCCTTAAAATATATTTATTTAAGGCCTTATTAATACAAAAATGAAAAAAGTCACCAAATATTTCCAAATGTATTAAAATTAATATAGATATATTAATTATTTAGCTAAAATAGTATTCAGGGTAATAGTGAATTACACTACCAAGATATTTGAAATAGCTATAGTACTTTAATTAATGACATAATCGAGATTAAGGTACTTTAATTTAAAATATACTTGTAGAAATTGGAAGTATATTTTAAATTAACTTTGGAGACTTGTTTCGTAAATGTGCTATAGAGGCCTTTTACAAAATTTTTTCTAAATTTAAGATAACATTTTTTTGTAAAAAAATGTAAAATGTGGACTAATATCAAGTTTTTTTGGAGTGAAATAGATTTTTTTATATAAAATAGTTTATATTTATTATATTTTTTTTATATAAAAACCTTTGTATATATTATATAAAAAATAACATGCTTTAAACTGGAGATTTAATAATAGAAATTAATCTAGAAAACTTAGAAAATTATATATAGTAGAAATATTTAAAGTATTAAAATCAAAGATATAAAATAAAAAATATAAAAAAGATTTGTAAATTTATGTAAAAAACTTTATTATATATTTAGAAAACAAAATAAAAAAGACTTACAAGTTTCCCTTTCGGTCGCCAAACCTAATTGGAAATTAGTACCCAACTGCGTCAACAGTTAGATAGTACAAGTAAGCCTTATAAACTGTCATTACTATAAAGTACACCAACATACTTAATAGAACAACAACAGTTTACTTTTAAAATTATAATCAATAATTAGTATAATACATACTTAAAAATTGTTCAAGATGGATTATAAATTTAAAAAAAGGTTTATGAAGATACAAGCTATTCTCACAGTTGAGGATAGCTTTTTTTAATTTAAAAACTAAATATATTACATAAAAAATATAGTGGAATACCTAGAAAACCACTTAAAAAAGACTAGCCGTAGTGGGGAACAAGGCAAAAGACTTCGGTCGCAACAGCTCGGCGATATAAGATCCTTCAACTTATTTTGTATTGTCGTCATTGGGTAAAACGCATCAAGCCCAAGTAAAATATATGAGGTGCGGGGGATAGCGATTCATAGAAAAACTACAATAAAATTTCTATGAATGTGGCTCGAGTTAGATGTCAGTAGTTGGACATGCTAACAGGTAGGTAGAATATAAAACTTTGTAAAAAAAGTTTAAGCTAGTTGGCTATGTACTAGTAAAAAGTTACCATAAAACAAGTTGAATCTATAACTAACCTTGTGATCAAAGGATGCCGACGGATTATGTTATAGGTAGGGTTTCCTATGCTGATTTTTCAGTAGGGAAACTCTGCCCATCTACACCTCTGGATTATATTTGCAAGTACTTAAAGTCAATTGAATTATCGAAAACTTTAGTTCTTTGAAGACTTTAAAAAACAAAAATAAAAAGCAAATAGAACAAAAGAGTTAAAACTAAACACCCCTTTTGGGGTTTCGTTTTAACTCTGCGTTAGCAACAACTGAGAGCCGAAGGTTGAAGGCGTTAGTAGCCGATAGGCTTATATAGGTTATTAAAATAAGGTGTTCAAAAGGTGGCTAATGGTGTGGAAAAGTGTGTGGAAAGATGTTCAAAAAGTGTGTTTTAGTCATTTTTTTGTGCCGATAAAAAACATAAAAGAATGACAGATTTACTAGGCTTTGCCTAGTTGACTTTCGCAGAAAGGCACAAAATCTCCTTATGCTCTTTTTCTCCGAAGGCTCTTGCAGAGATCTTTTTAGTTTTTGTAGAAAATATAAAAAGGATTTTGTAATACATTTGTAATATACTACAAATGTATTACAAAAAAATTTGATTACTTTGAGGTAGATAAAATGAATAAA
>NZ_JBSJXY010000004.1:0-4667 GCF_053667625.1 Faecalimicrobium sp. JNUCC 81 | reverse complement strand
CTGATTATTTTCAATTAGCTTTTGACTTTCTCCTAAAAGTCTTTGTAATTCTGCTATTTGTTTGTCTTTTTCTTTTAACTGTTCTAGTAATTCAATATTCAACCTCTGATTCAAGTTGAAAATACCCTCTCTATCCATTGCTATCTCTTCGTTTGCAGATTTCTCACTTTTTTGATTTTCAACTTCATTTTCAACTTTTAAACTATCTTTAATTAAGTTGAATAATTCCTCGTCAACCATTGATTTACCTTGCTTTTTAACGACTTTATTTTTATAGTTTTTCAACTTAAGTTTATTGTAAATTGAAGTTTTACTCACTCCAAGTTGAATCGCAACTTCTTCAATACTCCTCAACATAGCTATTTACCTCATGTTTCAAGTTTATTTTATGTTTAATAAATTCTTTAAACTAGTTGAAAATCCCTTTAATTTTATAAATTAATCCCACCATTTATAAACTGTTTTCTTATCAAGTCCAGTATCTCTAATACAATTACATTTTCGAGCTGTAGGATTATTTTTTCTATACTCTTTTACTATTTGTTCTTTTGTAGTTCCTTTTGGTCTACCTTTTTTATTTCTCCATTCACCATCTGGATATTCAATATCTCTAATTGCATTCATAATTTTAATATGTTGTTTTTGCTTTCTATAATTTCGTCTGTTTTTTTCAATATGGATATCTGTTAAATAGGAAATACTATTTATTGGATATGTCATATATCTATCATCATAAGCTTGTAAAGCATCTATTACATCTTTTTCAGTAAATGGATTATCTTCACTTGCTGGTAAATCATCTAATATCTCCATTAATGTAAAAGCGTCATTTTCAAGCTCCTCTTGCTCTATCCCCGATTTTCTAGCATAAACAGCTAGCATCATAAGACAATAATATCTATGTCCTGTCTTAGCCTTTTTAAGTACTTTTTCTTTCCACCATTCATATAACTCTTTTTTACATACCCAAGTACCTTTAGGTAATTTCTTTACAATTCTTTTCTCATACCAATCAGGATATTTTTCTTTAGCTTGAGATAAAGTCAAATTACTCTTATATACAAAATCATCTGTTTTAAATTCTTCATCAACAAATTGATTCATATATTCCATAGTTACACGCTTACCGGTTTCAAATGCTCTTGCTCTTTCACCTTTTTTAGTTATAGTTCCAATAACTCTGAATCCTTGAAATAAGCTCTCATATTGGACGTTATCTTCAAATTTAGTGATATATCCTTGCCATACTATTCTAGTTAATTCTCTCTTATAGTTTTGTAGCTGCTTAACAACGTTTGGAAACAACATTATAGGCTTTTCAAATACATAATAAAGATGTAGTCCTGTTCCCGATGAAACAATATAAGTTGGCATTGGTATTCTATCTAAATCCTCTATTTGATGAAATAGTGTCCTAAGTCCAAATGGATCATCTCCATTTTTAATTATTACTCCATCTAAATCTATTGTTAAAGCATATAATGCTCTAGCATTATCACTATTTCTTTCCTTACCAACATAACTTATTGGCGACATTAAACAAAAGTTATCTCTTTTTACAATTTCATCAATCTTATTCAAATCATCAGTTAGTGTGTGCCTTAAAATTCTATCTTTTCTATCCTTCTTTTTCTCTTTAGTAACCTCTATAATTATTCCATTATATTTTCCTTTCTCATAAACTCCTTTTTCTTGTAATTCTCCTTCAGGAAATATAGCTCTATAAAATTCCTTTGGTTCTATCTCATCATAGTATGTATATAGATACTTAGTAAGTATATTATCCATGTATAAAAAACCTCCTAAAAACGTATAATAAGGACGATATATTATCAATGAAGTTATTTCCACCTTTTTTTTTAATATTATAACATAATAATTAATATGTAAAAACATCAATTTTTTATAAAAATTGATGTATATTATCAATATAGTTTTTGAACCTTTTTTCTTATCTTTTTAAATTTTGAGTGAGCGAAAAATTTACTTTTTCAAAAACTTGTTTTTTGAAAAAAAGAGCATAAGGAGTTTTTGTCCCTAAATCAATTAGGTAACTAGGCAAAGCCTAGCAAAACTCTAAAATATCCTCAAAAAACCGTAGGGTCACTTTTTTTGTCTTTATACCACCTTTTGTACCATATTTGTACCACCAATGTCCCACAAAATACCACTATTTATCCCACATAAATATTAACTATTTTTTCTAATCTAATATTATATTTTGATTTCAGAATATCATTTAAACCCTTTATTTTACCGTTGTATTCAATTTTAATACTTACTATAGTCTTTTTATATCTTTAATATTGAAAAATACTTATATCACCGTTTAAAACTGTTTTTATCGCTCTCACTTATACTTTTTCTTCTAAATTCCATTTTTTAGGGTGTGAACTAAACATGATTTTTTTCACACCCTAAACACTTTAAATTTTTATTATTTTTATAAATACTAAAAAATGCTAGATGTCTGATTTTTTCTTAATCCGACACCTAGCATTTGTACTTTCAGGTATTGATTTTACGTACTTTTTTTTACTGTTTTTTGGCGATTTGTGCCCCCCTGTTAGATACCGGGGGCTTCTGCGGGATTTTTCGTTAATTTGCTGGCTTACGCTTCGCACGCCAGCAACCACTCAAACCCCGCAATTGCCTCATTCCGTTCACTTTTATTATAAAGTATTCTACTACTATTCAATCAGAATATCAATACGTTTTATCAAAATATTTTACTACCCCAGTAAAAATAAAAAACTTCTCCAATTCTTTATTTTTATTTGTTATAATTTAATTGTCAAACATAGAAATTGTCTCATTCTATATTTGTCTCAAGTAAAGGAGATATTTGAGTTTTTCAAATATCTCCTTTTACATTTTAGGCTAAAAAATTATGTAAATCTTCTATCCATGTTTTAAAATTATTACAGTATTCTTCAAATTTATCTTTATCAGAGTAATAATAATATACTTTTGAATCCATTACATTTATACAAAAGTAATCCCCATTACCTATCCCGTAAAACGGAATCATATTAGCATTCCAATTACCACTTTCAATTTCATGATTATATACATCTTCTATAGTATCATTTCCATTATTGTTTTCTTTTGAAACATTATAAATATCTCCTGGAAATGACCATTCTGACATTAATTCAATAAAATATTTGAATTCCTTTTTAAATGAATAATTAAACTTCTTGCTTAATTCTTGCCATTCTTTATCTGTTGGTTTATCTAACTTATCTGTTTCTTTCTCTAATAAAGTTTTTAGTATATCTTCTATTTCTTTGTACTCCATTTTTATCACCTCTATTTTTTATTTTATATCGTCTTCTCCTGGTAATTTAGATTCATAACCACGTTTTTTCCAATATTCTCTTATCTCCTTAGCTCTTTGTGCAGGAGTAAGTTCTGATGATTCAGTATGTCTAGTATGGTTTCCTCCTCGTCTATGAACATACTCTTCTAAATCATCAATTATCCCTCCATTTTCCACTGACTTTTGTCCTCTATGATGTGCCTCTATATTTCTATCTCCATGAGTAGCTTTAGTTGTTGGTCCTTTACCTTTGCGCATTCTTTTAATTTCTTCTATTGTTTTAGGCTCATACCTTATAGGTGGAACTGAATAATCTGGATCTGGATTAGGATAATTTGATGGACTCATAGGTTTTGTTGGATCATATTCCCTTCTAGCTTTATTAATTGAATTTACATCTTTACCTTCTTTAAAATTAAATCCTTTTTTCTCATCAATTATATTTGAACTAGTCTTCTGATTAATTTTTTTACTATTAATCTTGAAATCAATATCTTTTATATTTAATTTATCAGTTGCTTTAGATATTTTTTTGCTACTCTTTTTTAAATCAACTGCTTTGTCAGTATATTTAAGAACATCAGATGCTTTATCTAAATATTTTACACCTTTAAGAGAATCTCCCGCATACGGGACTATTCCAGCAAGACTTATTAGTCCATTTTTCATGTCTCCTCTTAAAAAATATATTATCCCATTAAGTCCATCTGCCACTGGTCCGGGAGATAATGTTCCCCATACATCTAAACCTGTTTGAGCTTTATTTAACCATTTTTCAAAATCTGAAACAAGTTCTAAATTGTTTACTTTGGCATAGCTCTTTATATCTTGCTTAAATTTATGAGCTAATCTTTCATCAGTTTCTTGAACATTCCTAGAAAATAACTCGATACTCTTTATTAACTCTTCAGTATTTCGTATATCATTATGTATTTTTCGTTCTCTAAATTCTAATTCATCAATAATTTCATTCCGATTCCTATAGTAATTTTCTAAATCATAAATTTCTCCTAAGGCTTGTTTTATATTTCTTTGTTCATCATCAAGTCCATTTAAAATAGTCCTCAGATTATTAATTAGATTTTCAGTGTTATTATAATTAATCTCTACTTTCCTCAATAAGAATCCCCCTTTATATCTTGGATTGATAGATTAATTATAATTCTATTTAGGTATTTAAGTCTATATTGATCTACCCTTTGAAAAAACTGAAAATTGATTTATCTTTTTTTCTTTTTTTATCCATTTTATTTTTTAAATCTAATAACTTTTCATCAACTTCCTTGAAGTGATCCTCGAGCATCAATTGATTAATTTCTTTGTCTTGTTGTTGCTTTAAAAGTAC
>NZ_JBSJXY010000003.1:0-44854 GCF_053667625.1 Faecalimicrobium sp. JNUCC 81 | reverse complement strand
ACAAGCTAATGAATAAGTGTGGGAATATGTCTTTAGAAGAATTTGAAAATTCTGATGTACAGGATCAGATAAAACATATTCAATCACAAATAGGTTATAGACCTTATAGTATTTTTACTGCAATATTGACATTGATAACTTCAATTACTACGATACTTTCATCCATTTTTAGCATAATAATATGGCAACCTCCAGCGATATTACTTATTATTGCTCCGGCATTAACTTTTTCAATATTCTATTTATCAATGGGCAAAAGAGAGTTTGAGACAGAGGAAAGTAATGCAAAAAAATCTAGAAGTGTATGGTATTATGAGTTTTTGCTTACTAAAGATCAATCATTCAAAGAGGTTAAAACTTTAAATTTGGCAAAGCATCTCATAAAGAGAAATAATAATTTAAAGAAAAATATTATTAAAGAAAATCTATACAATGCCAAGATACGTCTAATAATTTCTATGGTGTTTGATTTTGTTGATCAAATATGCATGTCAGTACTTATGATACTAATAATATTATCAGTGAATGCTGGTACACTTCTAATAGGTGGCGCAGTTGCACTTCTTAGGATTATAAACATGGTATTTGATAGCTTTAATAGTATAATGAATATTATTTATAGTATTAATCAAAATAGTCTGTATATGTATAAATTGATAAATTTTATACAGGAGCCAAAAACAAAAGGTGATGATAAAAAAACATATAGGCTTGAAGATATAAATGATATTGAATTAAATAATTTATCATTTTGTTATCCTAAAACAGATAAAAAGGTTCTTCAAAATATCAATTTAAAATTTAACAAAGGGGAAACAATTGCATTTTTTGGGAGGAATGGATCTGGTAAAAGCACATTAATAAAATTACTAATGGGGTACTATTTAGTAGATGACAGTATGATTAAAATTAATGGTGTTCCATTAAATGAAATTAATACAGAGAGTCTGCACAAATTAACAGGTATATTGTTCCAAGACTACTGTAAATATGAGCTTACACTTAAAGATAATGTTGGCTTTGGAAATATTGATGAAATTAATAATGACTCTCAGATACTAGAATCTCTAGAAAAAGCAGGTGTAGATTTCCTTCCGCCAAATTTAGAACAACAATTAGGAAAATGGTTTTCGGACGGGACTCAATTATCTGGAGGACAGTGGCAGAGGGTTGCACTAGCTCGTTGTTTTTTCAAAAAAGCACAAATGTATATTTTAGATGAACCTAATGCAGCACTTGATAAAATGGGTGAGAAGAAGATTATGAATACATTCTTTGAACTTACAAAAAATAACATAGGCATATTTGTTTCTCATAAAATTGCGCATGTAATGTTAGCTGATAAAATAATATACCTTGATGAAGGCAAGATAGTGGCAGAAGGTACGCATGAGCAATTATTAAAAACATGCCCTTCTTACAAAGAAATTTATGATTTAGAGTTCAATATACCTATAAATAATAGGGAGGTTGCTTATGAATTTATCAAATAAAAAAATGCTTGAATTAGATAACTTAGTTATAAACTTAGCAAAGAAATTATCAAACATAGAATATGTTGAAGATGTATTAGACTTAAATGAAATAGATTATAAACCTTATTCAGTGGCAGTTTCATATCCTGCTTTATGTATATTGTTTTCAGAACTTCAACACACTTTTCCAAAATATGATTTTGATGTATGTGCCCATAGATATTTAGAGATAGTAAATAACTCTCTTGGGCAAAATAATATGTATGATATTTCCTTATTTGATGGATTATGTGGAGTAGGGTTTGCAGCAAATTGTATGTCAGATAGCGGTAAACAATACCAGTCGTTTATAAGGAATTTAAATGAACATATTTTAGATATATCAGACAGAAATATTTTACAGTATAAAAAATTACCATTAAATGAAATGATTTATGATACTATGTATGGTTTAACTGGTACAGCTAATTATTTGTTAAATTTCAAATCTGAAAGTAGAGTTAAAAATACATTATTAAACATTTTACAATATTTAGTTGATATTTGTACAACAAGTATTGATGGGATTCCTAAATTTGCTATTAGAGCAGACCAAAGCCAGCTGTTTTCTCTATCAAATGACTCTAGTATTCAATATGTAAATTTAGGTGTGTCCCATGGAATACCTGGAATACTTTTAATATTATGTAAATCTTATGAGTCAGGAGTATATGTTAAAAATCAACTTGAAGCAATAAAATATTTATCAGAATATATTTTCAATAATTGTGTAAAAAACAGCAATATTATTTTTTGGGAAACTCAAAAAATAATAGGGGTAGACAATGATAAAGTTGTGCCATCAAGAGATGCATGGTGTTATGGAACTCCGGGAGTTGCATATTCATTATTGGTTGCTTCAAAGATACTGAATGATAATGAAATGCATAATTTGGCAATTGAGAGTATGAAACTATCTCTAAAGAGCTTGCGTGAAGTTATATCTCCAACTTTTTGTCACGGATTGTCTGGATTGTGTTGTTTGGCTAGAAAATTCTATGAATACACTAATGACAAATACTTTTATGAAATGTATATGAAATTACTTGAACATATATTAGATTTGTATAGTGATCAACATCCATTTGGATTTATAGATAAGGAAGTAGAAAAAGGACAAATTATCAATAAAAATGAAATAGGATTATTAACAGGAACGACAGGTGTACTCTTGACAATTTTATCTTGCTATAGACCAATTAAAACACAATGGGAATCAATATTCTTGTTATAAAAAATGCTGATAGCTTGCAAAATACTATATTTTGTGAACTATCAGCATTTCTTTTTCATTAAATGGGAAGAGATTAGTACTCTTCCACAAATTCACGATTTGTTCCAAAATGAGAACAACAAACATTCATAAATACTTGATAAATAAAGATCGATTACAACTATTAATATTTTTTACCAAACACATTCTAAGCAATGTTTAAATATTAAATATGTATTTCAGTTGGAGAACTTATGGAATAGAAAATGGAAATTCAAAGAAATGAATTAATTCAGGCAGTTGAAAAAAACAATAAAACATATGTTGAAATCATGGTGTTTTTAGAAAGTAAACAACTATGATAATGTAGTGTTTTACTCTATTTCGATAAAAGAATATAATATAAATATAGTATGCTGTTGGAGGAAATAAAATGGACTATATTACAACAAGACGAGTCTCTGAAATTTGGAATATTTCTCAAAGACGCGAAAAATACTGTTGACGGGCGAAGAAAGGAGTTTCGAAATGAACAGAGTTTTGATTATAGATGATGATAAAGAGCTTTGTACTCTTATGAAAAAATGTGTAGAGAAAGAGAATTTATCTGCTATTATTGCACATGGTGGTATGGAGGGTATTCGTTTGGCTGATGAAAATAAAAATAGTGGATCTCTTTCTCTCGTAATTCTGGATGTAATGATGCCGGATATAGATGGTTTTCAAGTTATTAAAATAATTAGAGAAACAAGCAATATCCCTGTACTTATGCTTACTGCTAAAAGTGACGAGGATGATAAAGTTTCGGGACTACGGTTAGGGGCTGACGATTATCTAACAAAGCCGTTTAGTATTAGCGAGCTTATGGCTCGTGTAAATTCTCTGATTCGTCGTTATACTACTTTAAACCCTACTTTTTCAACGGAAACAGATTGCATAGCATTACAAGGTATGTTGATTGATAAAGCAAACCGCATTGTTTCTGTCAATGATATTTTAGTTGAACTCACAGGTAAAGAATTTGATTTACTTTCATTTTTGGCCTCAAATAAAGGACGGGTGTTTACCAAAAAACAGATTTATACGCAAGTGTGGGAAGGTGAATATGCTTTTGACGATAGCAATATTATGTCTTTTATCAGTAAACTTAGAAAAAAGATTGAGCCGAATCCAAACCATCCATCTTATATTTTGACAGTTAGAGGTGTCGGCTATCGTTTTAATAAGGAGGCTTGATAAAATATGAATGTTTATCTGGTTTTTGCATTAGTTATTACCTTGCTTATCATAGTGTACCTTGTTTCTGTATTATGGCGTGTCCAAACGCAACTTACTCTTATAAAAGATGCTTTAGAAGATATAAAAAATGGAAATCTTAATAGACGTGTTTTAGCAAGAGAAAGCGATATGACAAGGAATATTTGTTATGATATAAATGAAATTGCAATTAACAACCAAGCACGATTTATTCAGCAAAAACAATCAGAAAAAGCATACAAAATGTTAATGACAAGTCTTTCCCACGATGTAAAAACTCCCCTTGCTTCTTTGATTGGTTATTTAGAAGCAATCGACAGTAAAATTGTTGTAGGTGAAGAAAAGGACGAATATATAAAGGTTGCATTTGATAAAGCCCAACACTTAAAATATTTCGTAGAAAATCTGTTTGACTGGGTAAAATTAAACTCGGGTGAACAGACTTTTCATTTCGAGATTTTGGATTTAAACGAGCTATCTCGTAATATTATAGCTGATTGGGTTCCTATTTTAGAGAAAAATAATTTTGAATATGAGTTTGAGATTCCTACAACAGAGTATCCAATACGCATAGATACAAACTCATATACACGTATTATCAATAATCTACTACAAAATATCATTACCCACAGTGAGGGCAATAATATGGCACTGCGTATTTTTGGAAATAAACAGCAAGTCAAAATTGAAATATCAGATAATGGGAAAGGAATATCCTCCGATAACCTTCCACACATTTTTGAAAGGCTGTATAAATGTGACAATTCACGAGGTTCAAAAGGAAGTGGCTTAGGTTTGGCTATTGCCAAGGAACTTGTCAGCGTTCACAAGGGAACTATAATTACCGATAGCACTCTCGGTTTAGGAACAACATTTACGATTTCATTTCCAAAATCCCTGTGACATCACAGGGATTTCTTACCATAAAACAAGACAAAAACAAGGTTTTGGCAAGGTTTTGGCAAGGTTAATATGGGATACTTTAATTATGATTATTTCTACCGTTATATCGGTTATTATATTGCGAAAGCAAAGGTATTAAAAGTGAGGAGATTTTATATGAA
Organism: Faecalimicrobium sp. JNUCC 81; assembly: GCF_053667625.1. Lineage (NCBI taxonomy): Bacteria > Bacillati > Bacillota > Clostridia > Peptostreptococcales > Peptostreptococcaceae > Faecalimicrobium > Faecalimicrobium sp. JNUCC 81. Next base: position 39,806 of record NZ_JBSJXY010000003.1, on the reverse strand, counting down.
TGATTTTATAATTGAAACGAAACAACTGACAAAAAAGTATGGAGAGCAGACAGCAGTTAATTCAGTCAATCTTCATGTAAAAAAAGGTTGTATTTATGGATTATTAGGACGCAATGGAGCAGGAAAAACCACTCTTATGAAAATGATTTTAGGGTTGACTCCAATCACTTTTGGTGAAGTGGAAGTATTTGGACAGAATATCAAAGGTCGAGAAAAACGAGTATATCCCCGTATCGGTGCTATGATTGAAACACCTGGTTTTTATCCAAACTTAACAGGAACGGAAAATTTAGAGATTTTTGCGAAACTGCGTGGCACAGTTGCTCCAAATGCAGTTGAAAATGCATTGAAAGTAGTAGGATTACCGTATAAAGACAAAAAGTTGTTCGGTAAGTATTCACTAGGGATGAAGCAACGTCTCGGTATTGCTAACGCTATTATGCATGACCCAGAACTACTGATTTTGGATGAACCTACAAACGGCCTTGACCCTATTGGCATTGCAGAAATAAGAGATTTTATTAAACATTTGAGTGTTGAAAAAGGAAAGACAATTCTTATTTCCAGTCATATTCTTTCGGAAATCTCATTATTGGCTGATGATATTGGAATTATTGACCACGGTGTTCTTTTAGAAGAAAGTAGCATGAAGGAACTGGAAAAGAAAAACCGTAGCTATATCATGCTTAAGGTTTCAGATACTTCAAAAGCATCACTGCTTTTAGAACGAGAATTTAACTTGAAAGATTATTCTGTCGGGGATGATCAAACCCTACGACTTTATGACACTACTCTTGATATAGGTAAAATCAATAAAGCCCTTGTAATGCAGAATATAACTGTTATTAGTTCAATGCTGTGTCATGATACCCTAGAAGACTACTTCAAAAAAATTACAGGAGGAGATGGCATTGCTTAAACTTATTCAAATAGAAATTTTTAAACTTCGTCGCAAAAAACTTATTTGGCTCATGCCATTATCTGCTATCATTATGCCGTTTTTCGCACTATTATATTTTAATTATTTTGGGGAGAAGGGTGTTGACCCGCTAGAGTTTTATAGATGGTCTGCATTAAGTTTTACTATTGTAATTATCTTACCTTTTATTTTGGGAATACTTAGTACCATGCTTATGCACGACGAAAATCAGTATGATATGTTAAAACAACTTTGGATTGTTCCTATCAGTAAAATGGGGTACTTTTTTAGTAAATTTTTTGTGGTTTTAGTTTACTCCATTTGTTTCATGCTAATTACATTTGTAGCATCTATTATGTTTAGTGTGCTTTCGGGATATGTCATATTTGAATGGGGAAGCGTATTATATTTGCTGAAAAAATGTTTAGGAGCTGGTTTTTTTACTGCTTTTGCAATGTTGCCGATTTTAGCAATAGCCTCATCACAAAAAGGATATATTTTCCCAGTTTGTATAACATTGGTTTATGCTTTTTCTGCATTTTTTATAATGCCTGTAAATATGTATTTACACCCGTTAACTAGTATGGCAGTTATATTAGATGTTCCAGGCATAGTATTTACACAATCAATTAACGTGCTTTTAGCGTTTCTATGTATTTGCGTTTGGGATATTACTTTTGTATTACTTGCAAATGTGGCACTTAAAAGAAGTGAGGTGTAAATAATGCAAAATTTACTTTGGGCTGAACTCCAAAAAATAAGACGTTCAAATATTGTTTGGATTGCAGTTTTTGCAACTGTTATGATAGCTGTTATTGTTTTTATACAGGGATGGTTTATGTATAATGGTTCACGGGATATAGACACTGCAGGATGGTATATGACTATGGCTCAGCCTTTGGCAACATTTTTTGTTCTTCCTGGTGTTATTTCTCTTTTGGGGAGTTATATGATTTGTCGTGAAGAAGATGATGATACTATAAAATCTTTATTACTTATTCCCATAAATGAAACAAAGTTAATTGCTACAAAAATGATTATTACTTTTTTATTCAGTATTTTAATTTACTTGCTGCTCTTTGCAATAGCATTTTTGACTGAGGTAATACTACATCTTTCTGATTTATCGGTAGAAATGGTTTTAGATTTTCTGAAAATATATTTCATTCAAGGTGTGGGAATATTTATTGCTATCTCGCCCATTATTGCCTTGGTATCGTATATGAAAAAAGGCTATTGGGTTGCATTAGTACTAACTGAAATCTATTCTTTTGCTGGACTATTCATGAGTATGTCAAATACTCTAAAAACATTCTATCCTATTACGGCAGTATTTGGGGTTTCTGGTTACTATGAAACTACTGCCCAAAATCTGATAGGAAGTATTATAATCTTGTTACTATGTGGTTGCCTTTCTGTTTTTATACTCAAAGGTTTTAAATATAGTGAAAAAAATTAGCCATACGCTTAGATGTATGATAAAAAAAAATGGCAGAAAGGTAAATATTTATTAAAAAAGATTGTATAGGATTAGATAAGGGAAATAGATTGCTAGTGTTTGTGGTGGTATTACTAAATGTAAAAGATGAGTATTTTATATTTAGTAAAATGGGTTATAGCGATAGAGTTATTAAAAAGATAATAGAAAAAGAAGTAGCTTTAATGCATATGATTCCATTAGTTATGGGTATATTAAATGGACTTTTGCGTTAATTTGTTATAGATATATGTTAGTTGATAACTTACTTGGAAGTTTTAATATTTTAAAATTACCTTTGATTTATACATGAACTATATTTATAACAATTTACTTGATTTTTTATTTTATTACAATATATTCATGTAAAAAATAGTATTTGCTCAAAATATATAAATTATTAAATATTTAGACTAAATGCTATGTTAATATATATTATCATATAAGGGGGAATTAAATTGAAAAAATTAATAACAAAACCAAGGTTAGTAGCAGCAATATCTCTAACAATTTTTAACTTAGGTATAGTAAATGCTTCTGCATGGGGAGGCTATGCACATTGGGAAATGGGACAAAGAATATCAGATAAGTATAACTTTATAGGAATAGAAAGATTAATTTTTTCCAGTGGAGATTTACTTGCTGACTTAGGAAAATTATCATGGGATATTAAGTATACAAGCTCAGATTCAGAAGAGTTTTCTAATAAAATGTTAGACGTTGCTTCGAGTGAAAATTCAATAATATTTGCAGATGGTTGGAAAGCGCATTATATTCAAGATACTGGTGGAGCACTAAGTAATATAGAGGGAGGACCATCTTCATATAGAGTTAAGTGTGGTTGGGTTGATGAGTATTTAAGAGATTATAAAAATATAAGTTCACCTATAAATAATACACATGAGGTTTTCGTTGATTATGATTTAATAAGAAATACATATAGTAGATTGCATGGTTTCAATCCATCTAACAATCAAATAGATAAGGAAATAAAAAAAATGTATGTTGCATTTGATTTACAAATAATAGCGAATATAAAGGGATGGAATAATCAAGAAAAAGAAGGAATAGAAAAAGAACTAAATAGAACTGTGGATTTATGCATGAATAATAGCTACAATAACTTATTAATAAATGATGAGTCACATAAAGATTCTTTATCAGATGATGATATAAAAATCATCAATGAAACAATTGAAAGATATGTAAAAAAGATGGAAATATCAAAAGTTATACATCTAGATAAATCTAAAGTGAGTGCTAAGAATGAATATATTGTTAACTATATTATAGAAGATAAAGAAGAATATGAAAAAGAATTAAAAGTTATTTATAATGAGTTAAGTAATAAGGGAATTGATTTATCTAAATTATAAATATTTATAGTAAATAGTAGAGAATTCAGTATTTTATGTAATTAAAAATAAGTAATTTAACTCCACAAATTGAAAAGATAGCTATAAGCCAGGAATAGATAAAGATAAAAGAATATTTGAAGAATTTGGAGGGACATCTGTGTATTTCCTACTGAAAAAATGATATACAAATAAGCTACACATTTGATGTGTAGCTTAGTCTATTTTAAGAGGATATTTAGAACATAGACGATTTATTATCTTGATTTTGACTACCAAAGTTTTTATGATACTCTGAAAATTTAATAATAGATTATGAACTTTGAGCGAAGTAGAATATACATATGTTTTTCTTAGGAATTTGAGTATTCAACAAACTTTGAAAAATAAATTAAAATATTTATAGGTAAAATTAAAATATAAATGATAAATTAAAAATTAAAGTATTGGTATTACTTAGATTTATAGAAAATTTAAGCCTAAAAAGTCAAGTTTGAGCCGACAAACTTGACGATTTAGAGTTAAAATTATAATATAAAAACACCTTAACTAAACTTTAGATTGAAAATAAAAGTCTAATTAGCTATATTTAAATAAAGAAAACATAAAATATAAAGAAAAGAGTTGATAAAAATGCCAACGATAAGTATGTTTTACGGAATAATAATAAGAATGTATTGTGCACCAAAAGAGCATGCACCTTCACACTTTCATGCGTACTACCAAGATCATAAAGCATTAATTAATATAAAAACATGTGAACTAATGGAAGGGTCTTTACCTAAAAAACAACTTAGACTAGTACTTGCTTGGGCTGAACTTCATCAAGATGAATTATTAGCAAATTGGGAAATAGCTATGAATAGTGAGCTACCATTTAAAATAGAACCATTAAAATAAGAGGTGATAATATGTATTTAGCTATAAAAGAAGTTAAACCCATAGAGAATTATAAATTAATATTAACCTTTGAAAATAATGAAGTTAGGATATTTGATATGAATCCATATTTAGATAAAGGTATTTTTAGAGAATTAAAAAATGAAAATATATTTAAAGCAGTTAAAGTGAGTTTTGATTCTATAGAATGGCCAAATGAAGCAGATATTGACCCAGAAACATTATATGAAGATAGTGTTTCATATTCAAGTTAGAAATAAGGAGTTGAGATAGAAATCTATCTCAACTCTTTTTATTTATAAATCTATTTAATAAATATATTTATTAAATAGACATTTGAGCACTATGGAAGTAAAGAAAAAATGATAGCTGCTGAAGCATTTATCTATGCTTTATCTGGTTGTGCTGTCGGTTGTATAGTTGGTTTATTGATTAGTAAACTGCTATATGATAATCTTACGATAAACTTGGCTTTTGCTTGAAATTTAATATAAATTAAATCAGATATAAATAATAAAATAGAATATACATTATATGGATTTATTTTTATATAAATTATATATAATTTAAAAAAAGAATTAACTTATAAATTTTTATACAATTTATAAGTTAATTCTTTTTTTAAATCCTTGATTTATGGCTATTTATAGCTATGTAGACTCTATATAAAAATCAAAAAAGCATATAATTACTACTTATATCTTATTTTTACTGATAAAAAACTCTGGCAAGTTTAAAGGGGTTCTGTCTATAGCCAGAACCCCTTTAAATTATATATTAATTTTCAGTATCATTTTCAGATGAACGGTTTAAATTACAGCATGGTTTGCAGCCTGATGGACCAGGGCTTTGAGGAGAACAGATAATATCTTCATTATTAGCACATACAAATAATTTCTCCTTAATAACAGTGTATATTCTTTTATTTACAAGAAGTGAATATTCAACACCTGCAGTAAAAGATGATTTACAGTCTTTATTTCTCTTATATTTATCATCAGTATTTACACACTCAACACTGATGCATCCTTTAAATTCTTCATGAATAGCTACCTTCTTAGCTCCTTTAGGTATACATACTCTTCCATATAAATCTACAGATTTAAACCCAGGGCTCCAGCAGTCATGCTTATAGCAATCAGATAATGGTCCTGTATATGGTATAGTAGATGCTCTAAAATTCTTACATCCTATTTTACCGCAAACAGATATTTTGAAGTTACAAACATAGAAATTTAAATTTTCTTCAAATATTCTACTTTTTACTCCATAACTATGAGATTTACAATCCATTTGAGACTCTTTTACATTACCTACAAATTCATCATATAGATATAGTTCATGACAGCCACAATCATCATCTTTATGTGTTTTTAATTCACAGCAATATATTGAATCATTTGTTGCATAGAATTTTAAATTTTGTGCATCTATTTTTCCATCTAATACCTTATCAGTAAGACCAATAAAGTCATATTCTACATTTACGCAATCTATGCATATAGGATCTCCATTGCAGAAATTACCATCTTCAATGTAGAAAGTTACACATGGATCATATTTAAATTGCTCATCTTCTAAGCAAACACAATCGAATATTCTTTGACTAAGTATTGGTATAGCAACAGCATTACGAAAATCACAGTCTTGTTCAATTGGTTCACAATAATTACAATGACAAGCATGGCTCATAGGTTGATAATCTTTGTCTAGCTCTATTTTACATTTTTCATTACACTCATCTTGATTTTCTATATTATTTCTACATTCATCCATAATATATTATGTCCCCCTATTTACTAAAATTTTTTCATTACTAATTCATTTTATGATTAAAAAAAAACATGTGTTACTAATTTTAAGTATATATTTGAGACTTATAACATAAAATTAGTACTTTAAGCTCAAAAGTTGACGTTATTTTATTGATTTTAAGTAACAATTATTTGGATTTAGAAATATATTAGTTTATATAGAGCCAATTTTAATCTCTATATATATTAATTAATATGAAGGAGTGCAAACCATTGAGCGAAAATAATAGATATTTCTGCGATTGCGGAAAAGATGATAAGGATATGTATAACTGCGGATGTAAAAAAGATAATTGCAAAAAAGATGATTGTAGAAAAGATGATAAATGTCATGATGATAAAAAACATCATGATAAAAAATGCTCTGATGAGTGTTGTTGTAAACTTAGCTTAATAAAAGCACTAGAATTATTAGGATGCGAAGTAAATGACTTGGTAAACTTTAATGCTGCTGCATTTATTACAGATTACTATGTAGGTGGAGGAAATTTAGCACTTTTTGAGCCAAATACATCAATAGGAAATTTAGATAATCTAGGTTCTGTATTAACTGGTGCTTTAAAGAAATTACCAGATTGCAATTGTGATATATTAGATATAGATGCAAACACAGTATATCCAATACCATTACCTACAGACCTTATATCTCTTTTATATGGTCTAATAGATCTTTTAGGCGATCTTGTTGGAGCAGATGCAGCTCTTGACGCTATACTAACAACTATTATAACTCTTTTAGTAGCATTGCTTAATGCTTTAAATACATTAACTGGTGATGCTCTTGCAGCATTATTAAATACTATAGCTGCAGCATTAGTATCACTTTTCACTACTTTAGAAGGTGTAGATACAGCATCTTTATGCGAAATAAGAGCTCTTGCATTTGACTTAATTCCAGATGCTCCAGTAGTTCCAGGAACACCATGCTGTACAGAAACAAATTTTGCTAGATTAAGAAGAGAGTTAAAATGCATTCTTAAAGAAAAATGTCCTGCTAAAGTTGATTGTAAACCAGACTGTGAACCTTGCTGCTGTGATAAAGGCGTATTAAGTCAAGTAGCAGGAAGCAATATAGCTAGTACTGTTAGCTTAACAGTTGGTTCTTTAACTTTAGAGAATGTTGAAGTATTAGGAACTGTTTGTAACGCAATAATACTTGCTGCACCTCCTGCAGCAGCTACAACTATAACTTTCCCAGCTATTACTATTCTTGGTATAGCAATACCAGGTATAACATTACCTGTTTCAGCAACTCCAGGAAGATTATATGTTGTTTGTGCAGACGCAGTAACTTTTATGGATTAATAAATAAAAAATGCTGAAGACTAAGTCTTCAGTATTTTTTTTACAAATAAAGAATATTAAACTACTTGAATACAAATACAAAAGTCCCATTTTAATTTTTTTAAATATACTAACTATATAAGCTAAAATAACAATTTTTTCTTATTGCAGTTAGTATATTTTTTGTAGGAGTGAATCTTAGAATGCGTAAAAAAAATATTTCCAATAAAAATGATGGCTTTAAATATAAATCATCTATAAATAATTATGGACAGAATAATAAAGCAGTAAAAAATTTAAAACCATTATCTCAATGTAGTAGCTGTTGTTCAAATAAAGGAGCAACAGGCCCGACGGGTCCAACAGGCCCAACGGGAGCAACAGGGCCAACGGGACCAATAGGCCCAACGGGAGCAACTGGACCTATTGGTGAAACCGGAGCAACAGGACCTATGGGAGCAACAGGTGAAATAGGTCCAACTGGTGCAATGGGAGCAACTGGTGCAACAGGGCCAGCGGGAGCAACAGGAGCAACCGGAGAAACAGGTCCAACCGGAGCAACAGGTCCAACTGGAGCAATAGGTCCAATAGGTCCAACAGGAGCTACAGGATTAACAGGCCCAACTGGTGCGATAGGCCCAATTGGCCCAACAGGTTCAACAGGTTCAATTGGTCCTATGGGAGCAACGGGAGCCACAGGGCTAACAGGTGCCACAGGTTTAATAGGACCAACAGGAGCAACAGGAGCAACAGGATTAACAGGCCCAACAGGTTCAATAGGCCCAACAGGAGCAACAGGAGCAACAGGATTAACAGGCCCAACAGGTTCAATAGGCCCAACAGGCCCAACGGGAGCAATAGGCCCAATAGGCCCAACAGGTTCAATAGGCCCGACAGGCCCAACAGGTTCAACAGGAGCAACAGGAGCAACTGGTGCGACAGGAGCAGATGCAGTTGCTGGATCTACAGCGATTTCAGCTTATGCCGCTAATACTACTGGTGGAACGATTAGTGTTATATTAGGTGGAACTTTAGTCACATTTCCAAGTGTAAACAATGTTTCTGCAGGTATAACATTTACGACTAATAATACATTTACAGTAGGTTCAAGTGGAAAATATTATATTAGATATAATTTATTTTTAAATGCTGGATTAGCAATAACTACTCAAATTCTACGAAATGGAACTTCAGTTCCAGGAACCGTAAGAAGTGGTTTGGCTCTTACTGATTTTAGTAGTGAGGTAATAGTTACTTTAAATGCAAATGATACTATACAACTACAGTTAACAGGATTAGTTGTAATTGCTACATTACAAAGTGGTACTGGTGCTTCATTAACTATTATCAAATTAAGTAATTAAATATAATAATAGACTTATATTTTTATATATAAAAATAGGTGAAAAAATGAAAAATAAAAATAATAAATCAAAACAGAATCAAACTTTAAATAGATCAAATATATATATGTATGGATATACTAATAGCTATAGCTCTGATTGTAAATCAAATATAAGTTCAATTAACTGTACTGGACCAACTGGTGCAACAGGGCCAACCGGACCAACAGGATCTACTGGACCTATAGGAAATATAGGTGACATAGGCCCAACAGGCCAAGCAGGACCTATGGGAGCAACAGGCCCAACTGGTATGATAGGGCCGATTGGTTCTATTGGAAATACTGGAATCACAGGAAATACAGGAGCAACGGGCCAAACAGGTATGGCGGGATCTATTGGTATAGGTATAACAGGTATAACGGGACCTACCGGAGATATAGGACCTACAGGTATTACAGGTGTAATAGGTTCTACAGGTGCAACTGGTTCTATAGGGCCTACAGGAATGACAGGATCAACAGGGCCAATTGGAGTAACTGGCCCAACAGGAAATGTAGGATCAACAGGATCAACAGGACCTATTGGAGTGACTGGAATAACAGGAAATGTTGGACCTACTGGCCCAACAGGACCTACAGGAGCAACTGGTGTAGCAGGCAATATTGGCCCTACAGGAGCAACAGGACCTATTGGAGTGACTGGAGCAACTGGAAATATTGGTCCAACAGGAGTAACAGGACCTATTGGAGCAACCGGGGTAACTAGTTCTACTGGATCTGTGGGTCCAACAGGAGCTACTGGCATTGAAATGGTATTTGGTTATGGTGCTAATAATCAAGCTGTATCTATTCCAATAAGTGTAGGTACTCCTGCAAATGTATCATTTCCAGATGCTCAAAATTTAAGCGCAGTTACCATTTCAAGTCCTGATTTTCAAGTATTTACAGTTCCTAGTAGTGGTAGATACTATATATCATACAATGTTTTTTTAACAGTAGGGCTAGCAATGACAAGTCAATTGATACAAAATGGAGTAACTCCAATTTCTGGATCACAAAGGTCTGGGCTTGTGGCTACTAAATTTAATACCAATTTAATCGTAAGTTTAAATGCAAATGATACTATTATACTTCAATTATCAGGTATTAATGCGACTGCCTCTTTGCAAGGTGGAACTGGTGCAACATTAACGATTATTAAATTAAATTAAAAAGCTACTCATTAATAAACTATATCCTTTATGATAGACAGTTAAAATGATAAAACTATCATCATGAAGGGTATAGTTTTATGGTAGCTTAGCGAAGCGAATTTTTTATTTATAATGGTCAATAGGAAAATAATAAGTATTTGAATTAATAGAATCATTATCATTACTACAATTACAATTATAACTATGATTACTATTACTTTTTTCTGATACAGTACTATATTCATGTTTTGTATACTCACATTTATTTTGAGTTATACAAGGATTAGGCTTATGGTGTCTAATATTTGGACATATTATAAATAGTACGGCAATTTCTATACATCTTTCGTTATAGTAGTTAATATCAACGTCTTCAATGCCTATAAATATAGAGTTTAGTCCTATTTCACATTCATCAAAGCAAAAGTCTTCTATTAATACAAATTCATAAAAAGGAATTTCCCAATGAGCAGAATGTATAGATTGTTCACAATTTAGTGCAGTATAAATTATTTTAATTTTTTTTGTGCCACAGATTATAACTTTAGGGCCTAAGATTGTATTTATTAATCTATACTCATTTATACATATAGATACTTTAATTTCGTTTATTGATTCTATGCTAGGCTTTTGGCAAGGAATAGATACTGTGTCTACTTCCAAACATTGCTTACAAGATACTAAATAGTCCCTACATGGATATTGTTCTAGGGGTGTTAATCCAACTATTGATATGTTTTCGTTCATTTTATCACCGCCTTAAAATTTAATAAAATAAAAGATTATAATATATAATATGAATCAAAATTATATGTTTACATAAAATTCGCTTTGCTCATATCCCAGGCGAATTTGTCCGTTGCTTAAAAACTTTTTTACTTAATATTGGTGCATTGGTATTACTTAGTTATAGTTTATTTATACGTAAAAAAGAAAGTATTTAATTTCAAATACTTTCTTTTATTTTTAACAATCAAAAATACATTGAGTTTTAACTTGTATGCTAATACATCTAGGGTCAATTTTATCAATAAAATAAAATTCGAAATTTCCTACAAAAAACTTGTATGTCTCTCCACAATTACAATTATTACAATGTTCTGTATTGCAGCAATCGCAATCATTACAACTGTAACAATTAATATCGTCATCATTTTTTACTTTATAACATCCAGTAAAAATTTTTCTAATCTCTCTTGTATATAATTTTTGGTTTTTATATACCTCCACTATAACAAGTAAATGCTCATTTTCACATATATTGTGTAGTGTTACAGGTACGATTATACAACTTCCTTGGCAACAATTTGACTGACCATTGTTTTTTATATACTTGATGTCTTTACATGGATATTTTGTTGCTTTATATTTATCCATACTTAATTCTCCCTTTTAAGATTTTAACTAACATGACTTTACAACTGAAATAAATATAGATGTAGTTTTGTATATACTTTGTTCTCCAAAATTACAGGCACTAGATCTTTCAATATAAGGTGTTACCTTAAATTGTTGACGAATGCTTGTATCTGAATCTATTATAATGAAAGTTGAAAATGGTGTTATATAATTTACGCTATGAACTGATTGTTCATCTACTAATGCTGTATAAATTATATTTTGCTTTAATAGCCCTTCTATTACTAATTTTTTACCTGTTATATGGGTACATTCTCCATTTGATACATTTTGACCTAGTATAGGTGTACCAATAGAGGGCGTATAACCTGTTACTGTAGGAGTTTCTACCACTCTTTGAGAAATTATTTCAATAGATGAATGAACCTCAATAATTTCTTCTATACCTATATTTTGAATTGGTAATGTAACAATTTCACAAAGTAAAAACTCAGTCCATGTATTATAAGAGTCTTCACATTCTATAACCTTTTGTATTTTATTTTGGGGATATACTCCAACTAGATTGATATTATTTGCCATAGACCTTGCTCCTTGTGACTTATAGTTGATATTAATTTGATATATACTGTAAATTTGTATATACTACATTAATATTTCGACAAATAATTAATTGTTACATTTTATATTAATAATAAAAAGCTATATACCTTCTAAGAGTTAGATAGTATATAGCTCTTGATAAAATTAAGAGAGTTTAACTACAAACTGTGGCTACTCTAGCTCTTAAGAATACTGTTACATTTTTAAATATAGTTCTAGGATCTAGTGCGTATATAAATACATCTTCTATATATGTGTCTATATTGAACTCTTCACATAAATCTGGTTCTATATCTTGATTTGCTCCTACTATAAACCCATTAACAACTAGAGGAACTGTTGGGTTAGCTGGGTTATAAACTTCTATACCTTCTTGGTATGTTAATCCTTCAAAGTTAGCATATGGTATTATAAATGCACTAAATGGTATTTCATAATGTGCAGAGTGAACAGATTGAGTTGTAACTTCTGCAGTATATACTACCTTTTGTTTAAGAGTACCTTCTATTATTAACTTTCTACCACTTAAACAAGTTCCTTCAGCATTAGGTATTACTACAATTACGTATGCTTGAGTACAATCAACTGGAGCTAATATATCAAGTACAGCTGTTATTGCAGCTACTACAGCAGCTACTAATGGAGGTAATGTAGTAGCTACTAAAGTAGTTAAAGCTGTTGTAACTATTGTAACAGCTGCTGTAACAGCTGCATTTCCTATAGCCGCTGCTGCTGCTGTAAGAGTAGTACCTATACCGTCTACTATACCAACTACAGAGTTAATTAAAGTTGTAAGTGTATTTAAAGCCTCTATAAGAGCTTGAATTGCTGCACAGATTAAATCTGGAGAGAATGGAACAGCTGCTATAGCAGCTAATAAGTTAGTAGCTGCATTAGAAACAGCTGTTACAGCATTATCTATACTCGTAATTAATGTATCGAGTGAAGTTATTATACCATTAACTGTAGTTATTAATGCAGGAACACCAGAAACAGCTACTAGTCCACCTAATGTAGTTAATAAAGTATTCAATAGTGGTGTTATAGTATTTAAAGGTGTTATAACAGCAGTAACTGCTGTATCAATAGCAGTTATTAATGGTGTTAATATTGCTGATGTTATGCCACTCGCTGCTTCAAAAAAGCTAAATAGTACATATCTTCTATAAGCAAAAGGTGTTTCTATTAAATTTACACTATCAAGTTCTATATTTACATAAACTTGGTCTAGATTTTCTATATTTGGTTTTTGCTGAGGTACACATAATATTTCAGGGACAGATATTTCAGTCCAGTTTAGTGCAGTTCTATCACTTCCAGTGATAGTTACATTTGATACATCTGATACACCAATGGTTCTAACGTTAAAATCGCAACCACAGCCTTTAGATGCATTATTATTACAATTACATGCCATTGTCTAATCCTCCCTATTTATTAGCATATTCTAGATGCTTTTATGAATATAGTCGTATTTTTAAATATATTTCTTTCAGATAAATTGTAAGCAAATATATCTTCTATATATGGTGTTATATTAAATTTTTGTGATAGAGGAGTATCTCCTTCTATTATGATAAATGCAGAAAAAGGAATAGTATGATTAGCAGAATGAAGTGGTTGTTCATCTGTTAAAGCTGTATATAGCACCTTTTGCTTTAATAATCCTTCTATTACTAATTTTCTTCCTGTTAAATTAGTACATTCTCCATTTGGAATGTTTTGTCCTAGTATAGGTGTACCTGTAGCTGGTGTATAACCTGTTACTGTAGGCGTTTTTACTACTCTTTGAGATATTATTTCTATACATGAGTGTACTTCTACTAATGCCTCTATATCAGGCTTTTGTACTGGTATATCAACTATTTCAGGTATAAAAAACTCAGTCCATTTATCTATATTTTGAGGGCACATTAATACCTTACCTATTTTATTTTGAGGACAAGTTCCTACCGTATTTATATGGCCAGCCTGTGTGTAGCATTTGCTAAAAAAGTTGTATCCTGTGTTTGATGTATAATCACAATTTGACATAGTGCTACTCTCCTTGATTTAAGATTTTATATTACTTGATTTGGAACTGCATATACTAACATAGTTACTTGCTTAAGAATAGTTCTTTCATCAACCATATTTACGATTACATCTTCTATACATGCATTTACTTGATATTGTATATTTAATGAATCAACTGGCGTAGCAAGTGGATTATCTGATAAGTTTAAAGTTTTTGGAACTACTATATAAGATGAAAATGGTACATAAAAATGAGCAGAGTGAACTGACTGTTCTGGATCATTTGCTGTATATACAACCTTTTGACATAACTCTCCCTCAACTATTATCTTTCTTCCTGTAGATACTTTACCTTCTAAGTTAGGTAATAACTCCCCATTTACAGTTGGTGATTCTGGTACCTGTATAACCTCTTGTCTAATTATATTAACCGATACGTTAACTGAGTTTATTTGCTCCATATCTGGTTTTTGAGTTGGAATATTAAGTGTTTCTGTAACGCTCATCTGTAACCAGTAAGGATTTTCACTTATAACAGTAGTTACGTCTTTAGGGTCACACATGCCTGATATATCAACTAATCCCATATTATAATCCATTATTTGAATTTCTCCTTTATTATATATTTAGAGACAACTTCTCTCACTAATTATTATATTTTTCTGAAAACAATGTGTGCCTGAATTGAGCTTAAGATTTTACTTTAAAACATTTAATTCTATTAATAGGTGCTTTATATTTAATGTACATTATTGTTTTTGATTAATTTTTTAATTAACTTACAAAAAATTGAATATTATATTATAAATGAAGAATAAAGGGGGAGGAATATATATATGAGCTATATAAAAAACTTTTCATATAAATTCAAGTATGATCCAAACAATACACCAAATAAAAACTATAATTTCAGGAGCAAATCTAATACAAGAAGAATCCAACAAAGTGGATCAAGTAAAAATATCTTAGTAAATACATCAACAAAAAAAGGGGATGGGATGCAAGACCCAAGAGGAGACCAAGGCTTACGTGGAGTTCATGGACCAAGAGGGGAACAAAATTTATCTGAAGTCCAAGACCTAAGAGAGGAACAAGTGTTACCAGTAGAGCAAGAATCAGGAGAGGAACAGAATTTACCCGTAGAGCAAGGACCAAGAGGAGAACAAGGCATACCAGGCGAGCAAGGACCAAGAGGAGAACAAGGCATACCAGGCGAGCAAGGACCAAGGGGAGAACAAGGATTACCAGGCGAGCAAGGACCAAGAGGAGAACAAGGCATACCAGGCGAGCAAGGACCAAGAGGAGAACAAGGCATACCAGGCGAGCAAGGACCAAGAGGAGAACAAGGCATACCAGGCGAGCAAGGACCAAGAGGAGAACAAGGATTACCAGGTGAGCAAGGGCCAAGGGGAGAACAAGGTTTACGAGGAGAGCAAGGACCAAGGGGAGAACAAGGTTTACGAGGAGAGCAAGGACCAAGAGGAGAACAAGGATTACCTTTAGAGTCGTATATTTATATAGCTAATTTAGAAAACAATGATATATCAATATTATCCAGCGCTACAAATAAAATCATAGATACAATTTCCCTAGATTATATACCTACAAATATAGCAATAAACCCATATACTAAACTTGCATATATTACTAACTATTATGATAATTGTATATCAGTTATAAATACATCTACGAATACTTTAGAATCTACAATAAAAGTTAAAGATAACCCTATGCATATTGCAATAAATACAAATACTAATTTAATTTATATATTTAACAACAATAGTAAAACCATATCAATCATAGATGCTTCTACTAATTCTATAATAAAAGATATTGATGTAGGAGTTTACTTAAGCCCTATGAAAATAAATGAAAATACTAATTTAATTTATATGACAGATATTCAAGGTAAATTTTTATACGTTATGAGTGGAATCAAGCATACATTTATAGCAAAAATTGCTGTTGGACATAAACCTGAAAATATAGCAATAAATAAAAAGACTAATTTAATTTATGTAGCAAACTACGATAGCAACTCTATTTCAGTTATAAATGGGTATATTAATAAGCCTATATTTGAAATAAAACTTGATCATAAACCTAAAGATATTGATATAAATACAAATAATAATTTAATCTATGTAATTATTGAAGATAGAAATGAAATATTAATTTTAAGTGGTGGAAGTAACTTAATTATTTCAAAAATAAGTTTAGATTTTACACCTTCTAGTGTAGTGGTTGACCAAAATAATAACTTAATATATGCATCAAGTATTAATAATAAAGATATATCAATAATTGATGGATTTAGTAATATAGTCACTGATACTATTTCACTTAGTAATTTACCTAAAAATATTACGTTATCAACTAGATAGATTTAACTTTAAGTAAATAATTATGTCTATTTAAAAGTACATAAAATTACTTGATAAAACTTGAATTAATTTAGAAAAATACTGTAGAAAAACTAAAAAGGTTCATAAGATGAGAAAAAATAAGAAATAAAGTTAAAATAAAATATTTTAATTTGTTATAACTTTAAACATAAATCACTTTTTGTAGTATGAAATTTGGTCTAATTAAAATTAGAATTATTAAACTCTATATACCGATGTATGAAACTATGCTAGAATTTAAGTAAATAAATAGAAAAAAGCCAGGAGCGATTAAGTTTGGCGACTTACTCCTAGCTTTTTATAAGCACTCTAGATAAGAGATAACTCTCATCAGAGAATTTTTATATTGTTATTATGTAATAATATTAACATAATAATTCATAAACATCAATAATTTTGATGCTTAAAACAATATAAAAAATATATACAATATTAAATATATTTAATCATATTAATATTAAATATATTTGAGAGAGACCCCTTTATCTATAGTGTAAAAATACTGAATATAAGGGGAATTTTTATGCAAATAACAGATTTTTGTGATCACTTGTACGATGAAAGTACAGATGGTTATATACAAATATTAAAATTAGATGATAAAGATAATCATAGTAAAGATGGTTCTTCGACACAGTCGCTTAAAAGAACTATTAAAATATATAATACTAAAAATGATGGGTTAAGAGATGTTGTAGAGGAATTATATAAAGAAGATGATGTATTTTTATCTCCAAATACAATGTATTTACCAAAACGAAGAGTAGAAAATATAAGACAGTTTAGAGCGTTATTTCAAGATATAGATTGTGAAAGTATTGGACTTGAAAAAGCTGAGACAGTTTATATTATATGGTTACTATACTATGAGGGTAAAATACCAAAGCCAACTATGGTAACAGATAGTGGAAGAGGTATACACCTTTACTTTAGAATAAAAAACGCTCCTTATGGAGCTTTAAATACATGGCAAGAGCTACAAGATTATATATATTATCAATTAAAGCATTTAGGGGCTGATAGAAGGGCTACAGATGGTGCAAGGGTACTAAGACTTCCTGGAACTATAAATTCTAGATGTGATGCTAATTGTGAGGTTTTATATATAGATAATGATATAGAATACTCCATGTATGAGTTAAGAGAAGAGTATTTAAACTATAAGCCTAAAACTTATCAATTACAAATACAACAAACAAAGAATATAGATAATAGAGTTATTTGTAATAGATTCTTTAACTCATATAGTTTGCACATGGAAAGAGCGAATGACTTAGAAACTTTATGTAAACTTAGAAATTACGAGATGACTGGATATAGAAATATGGTAATACACTGCTTTGCGTACTGGAAAGGTATTTATATAAGAGATAATTATGAACTTGAAAATGCAGTTATAGAACTTAATAACTCATTTACAGAGCCGCTTAAAGAAACGGAAATACAAGCTGTTTTAAGATGTATACCAAAGGCTATAGATAAATTTATAGCTTATGAGCAAGGTACAAGAAGTGGTGAACATAAGAGAGTTTCTAAAGGTATGAGAGATAAAGAAGGTTATTGGTATAAAAATGAAACGTTAATTGATAGACTAGGTATTACAAGTAAAGAGCAAAAATATCTGAAAACTATCATAGGAAAAGAGGAAAAATATGATAGAAATAATGAAAGAAGAAGAGCAGAGAGAAGAAATGAAAATGGTTTAACTAAAAAGCAACAAGAATTAGCAGAGTTAAAAATAAATGTAGATAAGATGAAAAGTCAAGGATATAGCTTAAGAACTATAGCTAATGAGCTAAATTTAAGTTTAGGGAAGGTACAGAGATTACTTAAGAAATAAGGTGTATCGAAAAACGGCTCTTTATAAATATGTGGTGTTTTATGAGAGGTCTAGAAATGAATTTAGTTAGGATCGTTTCTTTAAGAATAAAGATATTGAGGAATCTCTCGATAAGGAAATTATAGTAAAAGCGTATCTAATAATTAAAGTAGGATTTAAAAAGTATCTAAAGATTTATTAATAACAAATGATTAAAATCACTTTTAATTAAAGGCTATAAAATTTATAAAAAAATGAAATGTGCTTTTATGGATAATGTAGCTTACAGCATGTTATGGTATTTGGATATAGGATAGAAATGTTAGATTAAACATAGTTATATTGATTATAGAAATGGAGAATTGATTCTAAATGATTTACTTATTAAATCTTATAATGAATTTTATTTAGATTTATAAAATGATTTATATTAAAAATTGTATTAAAAATTAAAATATAAATCATTTTATAAATTATAATGTAATTCTTAATTATTTCTTTTTATTACCTTTGTTTTTGTTCCTTTTATCGTACTCTTTAGCCTTCTTATTTACATCAAAGTCTTTAGGTAAATTATCTCTAGTAGTCTCAATAGTAGTCTCTAAAATATTTAAAATAGTCTTATTTACAGTAGTATTTTTAGCTTGAGAAATGGCCTTTAAAAGATTTAAATCTTCTTCTTTAAAGTAGACAGATATGGCAGTTTTTTTCACAGATTTTTCTTCTTCCATCTCAAGTAAATTTAAACCAGAAGACACTATTATGTCTTTTTCAAATTTATTTTTTAATTCATTATTAACCTTATCTTTATAATTTTTTTTAGTTATTTTTACTTCACTAGCATCATCTATAAACTTTTCTAAACTCATTTATAACACTTCCCTTCTTAATAATTCTTCTATAAAGTCATTAAACTCGTCCCTAATTTTGTGAGATTTTTTCATCTTTTTTAGATAATCATCTATATCCATTTTATTTAAAATAGCATTTTTTACTATTGTAGTATCACTAATTTTAGCCTCTAATAAATCTTGTTTTATATTACCAAAGGAATCTAGGTACTCGCTAAATATATCTCCAGATGATAACTTTCTACTTGTATATGAATTTATAACAACAGCTCTTTTAGCATCATTTGTCATTTCCATTTCCTCAAGGTCTTGATTAAACTTTTGATAGAATAATTCACATCCTCTTATACTTGCAATATCTTGATATTCAAGTGGTGTAATTATTGAGTCTGATATTAACATAAAGTTTCTAGCGATAAGATCATATGAAGGTGATAAATCTATAAATATGTAGTCATAATTTTTAAGCTCATCTATGTTACTTTTAAACCATCTCCATACAGCTTTTTCACGATTAGTTTTAGTTGTTAAAAATTCAGATAGAACTGATAAACTTAAATCACTAGGTATTAAATCCATATTAGGATACTGAGGCATTGGAGAATTTATTATAACCTCTTTGGCACTAGAGTTATCAGTAAGGGCCTCAAACATTGTTTTTTTATCATGTACAATCTTATACATAAATTGAGTTAAGTTTGCTTGGGTATCAGCATCTATAATTAATATTTTATTTCCTTGCTTACTTAGTTTTATTGCTGTTAATATTGTTAAAGTAGTTTTTCCTACTCCACCTTTAACATTGAAAAAACTTACTATTTTCAATATATTCACATCCTTTGTAATATGATTTGTAAAATAAATTATATCATAAATTATTATTAGATTCAAAATATAAATTATGATATAATTCTAATAAAAAATTAAAAATAATTTTAAACTATATATTTTTAGACATTATATATGGTTTAAATACAATAATAAAGTTGACACTTGGAGGAAAATATGAAAAAAAGAGCAGTAGGTTATTGTAGAATATCAACCTTAATGCAAGTGGATAATACGTCACTTAAGGATCAAGAAGATAAGATTAAAATGTATGCTAAACTTCACGATATAGTTATAGATGAAATATTTATAGATAAAGCAATATCAGGTAAATCAACAGATAGACCTAAATATCATGAAATGATAGAATGTGTAAAGCAAAATGATATAGATATGATTATAGTTTATAAAAATGATAGAATACATAGAAGTTTATACAACTTACTGGCAATGATATATGAGTTAAAAGAATATGAAGTAGCACTAGTAAGTGTTACAGAAATGTTTGATACATCAACACCGCAAGGAATGTTGTTTTTGCAGATGCTAGGAAGTTTTGCGGAGTTTGAAAGAGCTGTAATTAATGAAAGAACTAGAAATGGTAGAATAGCAAGACTTAATGAAAAAAGGTGGGTAGGTGGTAAGCCAGCATTAGGTTATAAAGTTAATAAAGAAGGTAAATTTGAAATTGATGAAGAAGAATCTAAAATAGTTAAGGATATATTTAGACTAAGGTCTAAAGGGATTTCATTAGCAAGAATAGGCTCTAAGTATGGATTTTCAAAGCAAAAGGTAGATTATATATTAAAAAACAAAAATTATATTGGGGTATTTGAGTATCATGGTAAAAAGGAAAAGAATGATATAACTTTAGAAATAGAACCGATAGTATCAAGATATATGTGGAATAAGGTAAATAATAAAAAGTATAATGGAGATTAACATTATCCTTATATCAAATCAGGGAAATTTATATACTATTTTATGAATTTATGCTAGAATTTAATTAAAGAAATCGAAAATAAAAAGAGAAAAAGCCAGGAGTCATAAGTTTTGGTCGACTTACTCCTAGCTTTTTTATCTACACTCTAGATAAGAGAGAACTCTCATCAGAGAATTTTTTATATTATCATTATGTATTAATATTAACATAATAATTCATAAACATCAATAATTTTGATATGTAAAACAATATAAAAAATTATTCTTATCAACAATAAGCTTAAATTATATTAAGCATTAATTGTTGTAAATAAATTTGAGAATCTCCTTGTCTTTAGTGTTCACATACTAAAAATAGAGGGGAATTTTTTTATGAAAATGACGGAGTTTTGTGACCATCTATATGATGAAAGCACAGATGGTTATATACAAATATTAAAATTAAATGATGATGAAAATGGTGAGAAAACCATTAAAATATATAATACAAAAAATGATGGGTTAAGAGATGTTGTAGAAGAATTACATAAAAAAGAAGACGTATTTTTATCGCCAAATACAATGTATCTACCAAAGCGAAGAGTAGAAAATATAAGACAATTTAGAGCATTATTTCAAGATATAGATTGCGAAAGTATTGGACTTGAAAAAGCTGAGACAGTTTATATTATATGGTTGCTACACTATGAAGGTAAAATACCAAAGCCAACGATGGTAACAGATAGTGGAAGGGGTATACATCTTTACTTTAGAATAAAAAATGCTCCATATCAAGCTTTAAATACATGGCAAGAACTGCAAGATTACATATATTATCAATTAAAGCATTTAGGAGCTGATAGAAAAGCTACAGATGGAGCAAGGGTGCTTAGACTTCCAGGTACTATAAATTCTAGATGTGATAATAATTGCGAGGTTTTATATATAGATAGTGACATAGAATACTCTATGTATGAGTTAAGAGAAGAGTATTTAAATTATAAGCCTAAAACTTATCAATTACAGATGCAAGAAACAAAGAATATAGATAACAGAGTTATTTGTAATAGATTCTTTAATTCATATAGTTTACACATGGAAAGGGCTAATGACTTAGAAACTTTATGTAGACTTAGAAATTATGATATGACAGGATATAGAAACATGGCAATACATTGTTATGCATATTGGAAAGGTATTTATGTTAGAGATGATTATGAACTTGAAAATACAGTTATAGAGCTTAATAATGCATTTACAGAACCACTGAAAGATACGGAAATACAGGCTATTTTAAGATGTATACCAAAGGCTATAGATAAATTTATAGCTTATGAGCAAGGCTTAAGAAGTGGAGAACTTAAGAGAGTTTCTAAAGGAATGAGAGATAAAGAAGGTTATTGGTATAAAAACGAGACTTTAATTGATAGATTGGGGATTACAAGATCAGAACAAAGACATATGAAAACTATCATAGGAATTGATGAAAAGTATGATAGGAACAATGAGAGAAGAAGAGCAGAGAGAAGAAATGAAGAGGGGTTAACTAAAAAGCAACAAGAGATAAAGGTACTTCAAGGAAAAATTAAGGTGTTAAAAGATGAGGGGTTAACAAATAAGATAATTTCCCAAAAACTATCAATAACGTTGAAAACGCTAGAAAGGCATATAACAAAAATGAGAAAAAGTGATTTACTATAGCGTACCCTCATTTTTTGGCTCTTTATAAATATGTGTTTCTTGGGCGGGGTTACTTTAGGAGAATCTATTTTTTTAGTATACCCTCATTTTTTGGCTCTTTATAAATATGTGGTGTTTCTCGAGGGGGGGGAGCTTTTATGTTAAGAATAGCTATTTGTGATGATGATCTTTTACATAGATCTATTTTATGTACTTATGTTAGTACTATTTTAAATGATGATTTTTTAGAGTATAACTTAGTTGAGTATTGTTCAGGTGAAGAATTACTACGTGATTATAAAAGTAATTTCTTGGATATCTTGTTTTTAGATATTAAAATGAATGAATTATCTGGTATGGATACAGCAAGGAAAATTAGAGAGTTTGATGGTAATGTTGAGATAATATTTACAACATCAATTCCACAGTATGTATATGAGGCTTATGAAGTAAAGGCTTATAGATATTTACTAAAGCCCTTAGAGTACTCTGATATAAAAAAGCAATTAAAGCTTTGTATATCAGAGTATTTATCTAGACAGGAAGTCGTATCAATTGAATCGAATAAAAAAACATTAGTTATTCCAATAGGGGAGATTCTATATGCTGAAGTTTTAAGAAAAGAAGTTACTATCTATACTGAAAATGAAGAATATAAGATCGAGATTAGTATGAAAAAAATCGAGAAAAAGCTTTTAAATTATAACTTTTTTAGATGCCATCATAGTTATTTAGTGAATTTAAAGAAAATTAATGAATTAAAAGATAAAAGTATCTTTATAAATGATATAGAAATACCAGTAAGCAGATTAAAATATAAAGATTTAAAGATAAGATTACTTAATGTTTTGGGGGATTCATTATGTTAGAGAATAATTTATTTTGGGATGTATTAATTATAATTTCATCAACAATAGAGTTATGGGCATGTAAAAAAATATTTGATTATACAAGTGATAAGAAATTTAGTAATACTATATTAAATACAATTATGATATTAATTGTATTGTTAATGTTGATTTTACTAAAAATAAATTTAAATCCTGATATTAGAATAGCTATAGCGATGGTACTGACTTCTACATTTTATATTCTTAATTACAAAACAAACTTTTTAGTTGGGATTATGACAAATTTATTATACTGGATGGTTTTATTAGGAACAGATGGATTAAGTATGAGCATAGTAATATGGGTTAATTCTCTAGATAATATGAATATGCTTCTTATAAATAATTTATATAGGCTAGAATCGATTCTTTTAGGAAAAGGAATTCTACTTACTATACTTGGTATATATAAAATAGTGAAATGTGAGATAGAATTAAGGAAAAAAGATATTTTATATTTGGGAATACCTATACTTGCTAATATATCATCATTTTTTTTAATCTTTAAATATGTATTTAAATTCTCTAGAGAGAACTTAATTAATGAATCTCAGATATTAAATATATCAATTTTATTATTTTTGTCAAACATATCTATTATTTTGGTTATAAAAAAGATAAGGAAGGATAGTAAGCTATTAATAGAAAAAGATATTATGAGAAATAATATAGATATGCAGTATAAATACTATATGAATATTAACGAAAATCAGTTAAAGATGAGGCAATTATATCATGATATGAAAAATCATATTATTTGTATGAAGAGACTTAATGAATGTGGTTACAGTAATATAGATTATATAGAAAATATAGAAGATAAGCTTATAAGCCTTGATAATACATTTGATACGGGTAATGTATTACTGGATATTATATTAAATGAGAAAAAAGAAGTTTGTAATAATCATAATATAAAGTTTTCCTGTAATATAAATTTTACAAAATGTGGTTTTATTGACGCAGAAGATGTGTGTAGTATTTTCTCAAATATTTTAGATAATGCAATTGAGGCTTGTGAAAAAATAAACAATAATAAAAGACATATATATTTAGATGGAAAAATAGTAAATAGATTTTTTATATTAAAAGCTGAGAATACTAAATGTAATGAAGTTAATGTTAAAAATAATAACTTTATAACTAATAAGAAAGATAAATACCTACATGGATTGGGAATAAAAAGTATAAAAGAATCAGTAAAAAGGTATAAAGGTGAAACTGTAATAGATTATAGTGATGATGAATTTACAATGAAAATATTAATACCAGTTACATTAGATTGATAGATAAAATTACTGATGATTTATTATATATATATTTAATAGAAACATAATGATTGTAATATATTATAGAAAATTCTTTATTGATAATTGAGCGCTCAATTTTCGATAAAGAATTTTTTTATACCAGTTATACTATATAATAGCTAGTTATACTGAATTATTGATGTATTATGTCTGATATGCTACTTATATAGTATAAAACGTCAAGGGGAATTGAAATGATTAAATCTTTTTCTAACAAAATAACATACTTTTTAATTAATAATAAATCATTAAATAGTGAAGATAGTGAAGTATGTTCATATGGCATGGAAGTCCTAATATCTTCATTTATAAATACATTAATGGTATTAGTCATTGGACTTATATTTGATAAATTTATAGAGACTGTAGTTTTTATAGTATGTTATTGCTCTATAAGGCAATTCTCAGGAGGATACCATGCAAGTACTCATGGAAAATGTATTTTTACATTTTTATGTATGTATTTAATGACTATATTTGTTGCTGAGAATACATATTCTATACATCTAAAGCCAGTAGTAGTATTAATAGGTATACTAAACTGGATAAGTATATATTTACTAGTTCCAGTACAGCATTTAAATAATCCTTTGAGTAATGTTGAAAAGATTAGGCATAAGAAAAGTGCTAGGAAAGTAGTATCATTAGTTTTAATAGGGATTTTTATTGGATCATATTTATATAGGGGATATGAATATGTACTATATGCTGTATTAGCACTATGTTGGGTAAACTTTATGTTGGTTTTACAGGTAATTAAAAATAAGGGGGAAAACTAAGGATGAATAAATTTTTTAAAAAGAATATGAAGTATATTGGAAGTTTTGCTATGTTTGTGGCTTTTATGTCAGCAAACTCAGTTTCTTTATGGTATAATCATCAACCAGAAATGCCAGAAAAGCTAAAGAATAGAAAATAATTAAAATATATAAAGATAAAAAATAAGTTAGATGCAAACTATTATGTGTCTAGCTTATTTTTTAGCTTATATAAGCAATATATCTTAATTGATACTAATTATTAAATAAGTAAAGGCTATTATAAAGTTTATTGAAAATACAAGTTATACTCTATGCAGACTACTTGTACTAGTTTATTGAATATGAAAAAGATCAATGATAGATTTTAGATAGAAATAAATCTAAAGCAGATACTAAAGGTTACAACCATTATTTATAAATTAGTATGTAAAAAATAGAATTATATTTGGAGGTAAAATATGTTTTTATCAAGATACAATGTAGCTGAGAAATTTGAAAATACAACAGTTTTATATAATACCCTATCATCAGGGATTTTAAAGTTAAATGAAGAATATAGTAGCTATTTTAATGATATGAGTGAAAATGGCATATTTGAAAAAGAAGATTTAATAGAGGAATTGATAAAAGGTGGGATGTTGTATAAAGAACCTATCAATGAAGTAGGTTTAATAAAAATGAATAATTTAAAAAGTAGATATAATAGTTTAGATATGTCATATACAATAGCTCCAACTATGGAATGTAACTTTAAATGTGACTATTGCTTTGAAGAAGGAAAGAGACATAATACTATGAGTGATAAAGTAGTCTCAGATACAATAGATTTTATAGCAAAAGGTTCAGAACATAGTAATAGCATAAATATATCATGGTATGGAGGAGAGCCACTTATTGCTATTAAGCAGATAGAAGCAATAACTAAAGGGATAAAAAAAAAGTTAAAAGATGGAGTAATTTATAATGCAGGAATAGTAACAAATGGATATTTATTAAGTAGAGAAAAGGCAATTATTTTAAGTGAGCTAGGAGTAAAAAGAACACAAATCACATTAGATGGATCAAAAGAAAGTCATGATAAGAGAAGAATACTGCTTAATGGAAAAGGTACATTTAATAGAATAATGGAGAATATAAAAGAAAGCTGTGATGTATTAGATATTACGATACGAATTAATTTAGATAAAAGGAATAGTGAAGAATATATAAATGTATTAGATGAACTAGAGAAATCAAATATAAAAGATAAGGTTAAGGTTTATATTGCACCTATAGATAGTGTAAATGATATTGCAAATAGTAATATATGTTTTACCGCAGAAGAATTTGCGATAAAACTAAATGAATTTTCTAAAGAACTTAAATCTAGAGGAATAGAAGTTCCAAAACAAATAAGTCCAAATATATCTATATGTGGAGCTGTTACAGCAAATAGTTTTTTAATAGATCCATTAGGTGATTTATATAAATGTTGGAATGATGTATCACATAAAGAGAAGAGTATAGGCAACATAGAAAATAATAAGAATATAAATAATGAGCATATAAAGTGGGTTACTTACGACCCTATTGTAAATAAAAAATGTGAAGAATGCAAAATGTTACCAGTATGTATGGGAGGATGTCCACATAATGTTATAAATGGTAAGAATGTAAAATGTGACTCTAGAAAATATAACTTAAGAAATAAATTAGAGATGCTGGCTAATATATAGTAATTTTAATAACTACAGTGGAGACATATATGAATATTTTAAAATTTTGTAAAAAATATACCAATAAGTATAAATATACAATGTATATATATTTGCTATCAGGGGTTATATCTAGTTTTATATTAGTAGTACTACCATACCTTATGGGAAAATTTATAGATATATTAATAATTTCAAAAAATATTAGTGTGCTGATATGGTATTGTATATTATTTGTTAGTTTAAATATTATAAAATCAATACTAAGCTATATATCAAAATTATCATATGCTAAGATTCAAACAAAATCAGCATATGACTTAAACTACTCAATATTACATCATATGAAAGAGTTACCAATATCATTCTTTGGTGATAAAGACTCAGTGTATTTAAACCAAAGGATAAATAGTGATTCAAATAGCATAATAAGTTTTTATATTGATTTTATATTGAATTTATTTACAAATATGTTGAATTTAGTATTTTCAATAATTATAGCAGTAAGTATTGATATTAAAATAGCGTTGATATTAATTGTATTAGTATCAATATATATATATACCTACAAAATATTTAAATCAAAAATATTTAAAGCTACATTAGAGTTTAAAGAAAAACAATCTAATTTATTCTCTAAGCTAAATGAGCAATTACATAATGTAAAATTTATAAAATTACATAATTTAAATAATAAATTTGGAGAAAGATTAAATAAAAGTTTCAAAGCGTTATATGATAAAGCTATATATAATTGCAAATTAGAGTCTTTATTTTCATTTTGTGATGAGATGATATCTTCAATAGCTCAATTAATAATTTATGTAATTGGAGGGATTGGAGTAATAAATGGAAGTATAACTATAGGAATACTAACAATTACGATAAATTACTTCAACATGCTGTTAAAGTCAATTAAATATTTCTTTGAATTAGGAAAAATATATCAAAGCAATTTAGTATCTTATGAAAGAATAAAGAGTTTATTAAATATACAAACACAGTCAAATGGAGATCAAATTTTAGAATCTATAGAAGAAATTAAGATTGATAATATAAGTTTTAAACATGGAGATAAAGCTATTTTTAATCAATATAGCGTATGTTTAGAAAAAGGAAAGATTTATACATTAATAGGTGAAAATGGAGCTGGAAAAAGTACATTAATAGATTTAATTTTAGGGATGTATACAAAAGAGCACAAAGGATCTATATATTATAACAACGAGGATATAGATAATTTAAATATGAAATTTAATAGAGAGAAACTAATATCAATAACAGAGCAAGAACCTATGTTAATAAATGATACAATCTTAAATAATTTAATTTTAAACCTAGAGAATTATGATGAACAGTATCTAGAGTATCTGATAGATATTTTAAACATTAGACCTTATTTTAACACTTTATCACTAGGTATTAATACTATTATAAATAGTACCAATAATATATCTGGTGGAGAGAAGCAAAAATTATCTATAATAAGGTCACTAATTAAAAATCCAGATATTATTATATTAGATGAGCCAACATCGGCATTAGATAAAAGTACAATAATATCACTAAAGGACCATTTAAGTATGTTAAAGAAAGACAAGATAATTATTATAATCACACATGATAAATCAATTGATAGCATAACTGATGAATATATAGAAATTACAAGGGAGAAAGAATTATGCCACATATAAACCTTGGTTTTATTACTATATCTAGTATTAAAATAAATATAAAATATTATGGGGGTGTTAAATATGGAATGGATAAATGTAGGAACACAGGAACTAGATCCAAAACACTGTTGGATACTTAATGGTAATCCAGATTCATGCTCAAATAGAGATTGCTTTATATTCTTTTAAATATAAGCTAATAAAATAAGAGGAGGTATAAGATATGGAATGGATAAATGTAGGAACACAGGAACTAGATCCAAAACACTGTTGGGTACTTAATGGTAATCCAGATTCATGCCCAAATAGAGATTGTTTTATATTCTTTTAAATATAAGCTAATAAAATAAGAGGAGGTATAAGATATGGAATGGATAAATGTAGGAACACAGGAACTAGATCCAAAACACTGTTGGGTACTTAATGGTAATCCAGATTCATGCCCAAATAGAGATTGTTTTATATTCTTTTAAATATAAGCTAATAAAATAAGAGGAGGCATAAGATATGGAATGGATAAATTCAGAAACACAAGAAGTAGATTTAAAAACTTGTTTCTTTTATAAGGATCAAAATCCAAATTGTCCAATAAATATATGTTTTATACGTTAGTTAGTACATATATTATAAAAAATTAAATCTACAAATACAAGGCCACTAGTATATATGTGGTCTTGTATCATAATTACGTATTTTTTATGAAAATCTATATCAGATACAATTTAAATTTAGGAATTAAGTGTTTATCTATGTACGCAAGAAATAAATTAATTTATTTCTATTCTTAGTCTATTTGGTGCATTTTTTCATAAAAAAAACAGTGTATAAATTACAATAAGTAAGTCAATATTATATTTTTTATATTAAAAGGAGATTATAATTATGCCAAAGTATGTTTTAGAAATAAAAAACTTGAGTAAAAAATATAGAAGGACGTTAGTTTTAGATAATATAAATATATCAATAAAAAAAGGAGATATATATGGATTTATAGGAGAAAATGGTGCAGGTAAAACAACCCTTATAAGAATGATTACGGGTCTAGGATTTCCAAATGCAGGTCAAGTCAATCTATTTGGTGAATCAGACTTAGAAAAGGCTAATAGTCAAAGAAAACGTATAGGATGTATTATTGAAAGTCCAGCTTTGTATCCCAATATGACAGCTAAGCAGAATTTAGAGATAATAAGAACTCAAAGAGGAATACCGGGAAGGAATTGTATAGAGGAAGTTTTAAAAATAGTAAACTTAGAAGATACGGGAAAGAAAAAAGTTAAAAATTTTTCTCTTGGTATGAAGCAACGATTAGCACTTGCAATAGCTATGTTAGGAGACCCAGAATTTCTAATTTTAGACGAACCAGTAAATGGATTAGACCCAAGTGGTATAGTTGAATTCAGAAATCTATTAAAGAAATTAAACAAAGAAAGAGGTATAACTATACTTATTTCTAGTCATTTATTAAATGAATTAAATCAACTAGCAACACGTTATGGATTTATACATAAAGGTAAGATCGTTGAGCAAATAAGTGCAAAAGAGTTAGATGAAAGATGCACAAAGCATATAAATATCAAGGTGGATAATGTTGAAAAAGCTATTGTCATTATAGAAAATAATTTAAATATAGATGAATTCGAAGTTTTCCCTAATAATACTATAAAAGTATATAATCATTTAGATGAAGTAAAAAAAATATCAAATGAAATTATACTAAATGGAGTTGGAATTGAAAATATAAGTGTTCAAGGGGAAGATTTAGAGTCATATTTCACACGTTTAATAGGAGGAGCTACAAATGTATAAACTATTAAAGTCGGAAATATTAAAACTTAAATGGTCTAAGATGTGGATTGTACCAATACTTTTTGTAATCGCAATGATAATTATATATATAAATGATGGAGATGCAGCATTTATAGTTTCAGGTAAAGAAAACGTACTTGGAGAGGCAATTGGATTTATATCAGGTTTATATGATAATGGAGGTAGTATTGAATTTGGTCAAATAGCTAGAGCATCTATGTCATACACAATCTTTATATCTATAATTATATTAGTATTTTCAGTTTCATTTTTCTCAATGGAGTATTCACAAAGAACTATAAAATTACTAATAGCTGGTGGAGAAAGTAGAGTAAACATCTATCTATCTAAGTTAATAGTTATAAGTGGATTCTCATTATTATTATATTACTCTCTAATACTAGCTATGTTTTCTTATATATCTATACGAGAAGGATTCATACCGAATGTAGGAGAAATTCTAGAATTATTTAAATTAATTAACTTAAACTTTTTAGCGATGGAAATTTTTATAATACTAAGTATACTATTATCTATGATAATTAGAAATATAGGAATTACAAGTATTATTATGTTTTTATTTGTATTTATAGGGATTATTATATATGGAGAGGTTTGGAATCAAATGGAAATACAGTCTTTTTTTAAGATTATGTTTATAAAGATAAATCCAATGTATTACTGGTCAACTATATGTGCTTATAATTTTAATAATAATATAATAAGTGAAGTAATTATGTATTTTATAGTATCAATGATTACTTTAATAGCAGCGTCTTACTTAATAATAAGAAAGCAAGAGATAAAATAAATACTAATTTTTATATTATTTATAAAAATTAGTATTTATAAACTGTAGTTTATGGAGGAAATATAAGTGTATAATTTGCTAAAATCTGAGATGTTAAAATTCAAGTGGTCAAACTGCATAATAGGATCTACACTATCGATAATTACATTATTTATAGTGTATTTATTGATTGAAGGAGGAACATTTTTATATAAGGGAAATGGATACATAGTTGGTAAAGGTGTTGGATTTATATCGAATATGTATGGAGATATTAATAACCCTGCATTTGGAGAGATAATGCGTACATCTATGGTAGGAACTGGATTTATATGGATAATTATACTAATAATGTCAGTTTCATTTTTTATGAGTGAATACACTGAAAGCACAATACGTATATCTATTGCCTATGGACACAGTAAATTCAAAATGTATATATCAAAATTAATTGTACTAAGTGTATATTCTTTAGTGTCATATTACTTTTTAACATTCTTTATATTTACACATTCTATTATAAAACTTAATTTTACACCAACTATTGGTGAGATTTTAACTGCATTAAAATTAACCACATTAAACTTTTTAGTAATAGAGGTATTTATAATGATAAGCTTGTTAGTATCTATAATTGTAAAACATATAGGTGCTATAAGTATAATAGTTTGTTTTTTTATATTAAGTTTACCGATGGTTTATCTGATGGTATGGGATAAATTAGCAAGCCAACCAATTTTGATAAAGATTTTCTTAAAGATAAATCCAATGTATTATTGGTCAACAATAAGTGCATATAACATAGACAATAATATTATATATGAAACGGTTATGTATGTTATAGTAGCTACCATAATTTTAATATCATCATCATATCTTTTACTAAAAAGTGAAGAAGTCAAGTGATATATATTCATATATAATTTAAAATATTAGGAAGGGGGGAGTAAGATGTCTAAACATTTATTTATATCATAATCAGTGACAGAAGATCACCTAGACAAAGTATGTGACCAGATATCAGATTCAATACTAGATGATCTTTTGGAGAAAGACCATTATCTATATTTATAGATACATTTGGGACAGGAAGAATAACAGATGAAAAATTAGTTGAAATAGTAAGTGAAAAATTTGACTTAAGACCAGGAGCTATAATAAGAGATTTAGACTTAAGAAGAACTATATATAAAAATATAGCGGCCTATGGACACTTTGGAAGGCTAGATGTAGATTTACCATAGGAAAAGATAGATAAGGTCGATATATTAAAAAAATATATAGTTTAATAAGTATATATTTAATACAGATAAGTTGTTTTATTTGTTAGAAAATGACGAATAGATCACATTGTTCTAAACTTCTTAGAATTATATAATTATTTTAAGAGGTGATTTTATGAGAGTAACTTTAAATGATATACCTAAGCAGCATCGTGATATTGCTGCATTTATGGGTGTAAATAATTTTATTGAATTTTGTAAACAGTTTGGGGGAATTAATTTATATTTTCCTACTAAAAAGACTTTGTTTAACAGCATTAGAAATAAAGAGATAATTCAGTTATATAAACAAGGTAAGGATATAAAATATCTATCTAGAAAATATAATTTAACCAACAGTTCAATAAGACAAATAATAAAAAAATAAAAGCTATGGTAAAATGATTCGGGCATTTTAACCATAGCTTTTATTTTTTGAGAGGGGGAGTTTTATTTATTTCTTTTCAAGTTTTTCTATGTTTACGCTTAAATTATTTATACTTGTAGTCAAAGTTTCAAGTTTTCCTTCTATCCTAATTAGTAGATAAAGCGCTATTACGATAGGAAACCCAACATTAGCTATTTGAGTATATAAGTTTTCCATTACTACCTCCCCTTTCTCAATATTTTACATTATAGAGCTAAATCAAACTCTTGAGTATCAGTAGTTACTATTTTAGCGTCTATTTTAGAAACAAATCCTTCTCCATTTGGAGCAAAGATATCTTTAGCTAAAAATAAGTCCATAGCAGAAGATATTTGTTCTTCTGTTATATCATCCTTTGGATTATCAATAGATAAAGATATTTTTCTATCATTATAAGTTTTGAAAGTCATTATTAATCTAGTTTTAGTATCCATGTTAAATCATCCCCCTTTTTAAATTTTTAAGATTACTAACTTAATTCACAATTATCAACTCTAAAATAGCCCATTACATTTTTTGATTGAAGTGAAGATATTACTTGACCAACTTCAATTAAATTATCGTTTGAAGCAGTAGGTCTTATACTTCCATAAGACTTAGTTCTAACTATTGTTCTACCTTCATCATTTTTACCACAATCAAATTTAATTTTTAAAGAACTTGGATTATTAGTTACTATTGCAGCCATTTTTAATTCCTCCTTTTATTTTAATTAATTATAATGGTAGTGATATTTTTAGACTAAATACATTAAAATAATTTGCAGAAAATAATCAATATACTGCTCATAGAGAGCTTTTAAATTACTTCTTGGCGAAATGGTCATTAATTGTTTAGAAATGATTCTAGAGGTTTATCATTATTAATGCTTTTAATTTATAGATTAATTTAAAATATAATTTATAATTTGTTTTGTGTATGAGTTTATAATTAAATTTTTATTATGAATTACATTAAAAATCATAAAATAATTCTTGATATAAATTAAATTATAATTTATATATAAATTTATATTTTAATTCAAAATAGAGGAAATAAAAAATTATAAATAATTCTTTTATTTCTTCTATTTCAAGCCAATATATCACTAGCCAAAGTATTAATATATATTAATTATTTAAGTTCGTAAGAAAATAGCTCTTTATAAATATGTGGTTATTTTTAGAGACTACGTAATTTTGTTTGAATAGTCTTTAATCCAAATGATTTTAAAATGATCTATACAAAAATATAAATACATTTATATAATAACTTAATGATATAATTAGGTTTAAAGGCGGTGAACTAATGAAAAAGCCAAATTATGAAGATTTTATAATGAAAAGAGCAATGGATATATTTGCCGAGGAAGGTCTTAAGTTCTTTGGAATAGATAAAAAAGTAAAAGATATTGGACCAACTGAATCGGTTGTTTTAGATAGTAAGAATATGTATATGGACTATACATATTCTTAATGGAAGATGATAGTTATATACACTTTGAGTTTCAGACAACTGATAAGGGAATTGATGATCTAATGAGATTTAGAACTTATGAAGCCTTACTTAATCATCAAACTAAAAGGAATGTTACAACATACGTTGTTTATTCAGGTGATATCAAAAATCTAGTAAGTGAATATAATTGTGGTATAAATACATATAAAGTAAATGCTATATCTATGGTTAATGAAGATGGAGATAAAGTATTTGAGGAAATAATAGAGAAACTATCTTGTGGGAATGATATAGATAAGCAAGATATAATAAAGCTTACATTTACACCAGTTAAAGGTGGTAAAATGGATAAAGTTGAAAAGATATTAAAGGCTATAAAATTAAGTAAAGAAATAACAAGTCAATATAAAAGGGATATGGAATCTATTTTATATGCTTTTGCTAATAAATTTTTAAGTGGTAAAGATTTAGAAAGAGTAAAGGAGGAGTTAAGATTGACAGAGATAGGAAAGAGTCTTATAGAGGAAGGAAAATAAGCTGGTGAAAAAAAGAAAGCTATAGAAATAGCTAAAAAAGCTATATTAAAAGACATTACAGATTTAACAATAGAAGAGATTGAAACAATAAGACGTATTATTTAGTTAATAAGGAGAGCAGTTGCTCTCCTTTTGTTTTTGTAAAATTATATATAAATTTAAAATTCGTTAAAGTAGTTTAGATAAAAATATAAGTTTAAATCTAAACGATAGTTACTGTATGCAATAACCAGAACGGAGAATATTAGGAGCTTAAAAAATGTCAAAAACTACAACTAAAAATAACTTAAGAGAAGTAGAAATAGAGTTAGACACTATAACTATAATAAAAAATTAAATTGTGAATACAGTTTTAGCATACCCAAACTAATAAACCCATTGAAAACAGTGGGGTTATTTTCCTTAACGTACGGATTTCACATTTTTAGGACGCTACCCCTTTACCATTTGTACTATATATTAACAACTTATACTATACACTTGAATTAATAGTATATTGGGTGATACATATATAGTATACCAAAGAAAAGACAAGCTATTAAAATATACATTATTTTCAAAAATAGGTATAGGAAGTTAAAGGTTATTTAAATAATAATGTAGGCTATTGCCTGTAAAGACCAGGCACGAAGCCTAATTTATATACATTATTATACAAAATTATACGAGGGGGAAGATATCATGAGAAACGATTTTGATTTAAACCTAAAAATGGAGAAAGGTCCATCAGATGACGATCAAACACGTATTACAAGTGTTGCATATTGCACACCAGGTTGTAATACAGGAGAATTATGTGGATCAAGTGAATGTGGTTTAACAAGAAGTTGTACAAATACATGGTTCTGCGGATAGTTGTAATCCATACATAAACCTTAAACGTTCATGCATTTAGGCATTCGTCTGAATGCATGGCGTTTTAATTTTGTTAAAGAAATATTTTGAAATTAGCCTTGAAATTAATATTTAATAAAATCAATACATTCAATTATTTAGTATATAAAATGTAAAGTTATGCAAGAAAAGAAGGACGTGGTGAAAAAGATGAAACAGTTATTTAAAAATGTAGGCTCTTTTATGATAAGAACTCCAAGTCTACCAATTGATTTATTGGTAGATAATATTAAAAATTCAAATAATATAAAAATAGATAATGCTATGCTTTTATCGGATTCTTCTTACAAAGATCAATTTAACGAAGCGATATTTGTGGCAAGTCATGATTTATATGAATCTATGCAGCGTTATACAAATGGAGACAAGATAAGGAATACGGATTATCTGCTAAATTCTGTATATAAGTATTTTAGCAGAAGTTGCTCTCGTTGTACTCCATTTGGGTTATTTTCTACTGTTGCTTTTGGGGATATTACTTCTGAAAAAACATCATTTAAATTAAGTGCAACAGAATTGAATAGGAAACCTCTTGTAGATTCAAATTGGTTATTTGAAGTAGTTTATATGTACGAATCTAGATATTTGAAGTCTCTTAAATATAAAATAAACGAAAGTGTTGCAGTTTATAGAAATAAGGCGAATTTATTCAATTGCACGCAAAACAATAATTCAGAAAAAATAAATAAAAAATCTGTAAATTATTCTAAAGCATTTGAAATAGTTTTAGAAGCATCAAATGATTATGTGAGTTACTCTGAAATTATAGAAAATCTTAAGAAATCATATCCTAATCTGGATGAAGGAACATTCCATACATATATTCAGTCTTTAATAAAAGAAGGTTATTTGATATCTGATCTACGACCACCATTGACTATAACTAATCAGTTAGAATATTTTATCTGTAAACTTATGGAATATGATATAAACATCGACACTTTTGTTGATATAAAAGAACAAATTGAGAATTATTCTAGTGCGAATGAAGATGAAAAGATAAATTGTTTAATGAATATTTTTAATAAAATGGAAGCAGTATACAAATCAAAAAATTACATTGCCATAGACTCTTCTTTTGACTACAAAGAATGTAATTTAAATATAAATGAAATAAAAAACATAGATAAACTTATTAATTTATTTATACAATTCAATGTTAATGAGCCATTCGATATATTAAAAGAATATAAGGATAACTTTTTGGGCAGGTATGGTTTATCTAGATGTGTGCCATTAATTGAGCTCATTGATAATGATACTGGACTAGGTTTACCTTCTCATTATGATAGAAAAACTAATGCTAATAACTTTGGAGGATATATTAATCCATGGGTAAAACTTTTTGAACGAAAATATATAGATGCTATAAAGCTAAATAATGAAATAGAGATTACAGATACAGACATGAGAATGCTTTTATCTGAAAATTTTGAAACAAATAGATTACCAAAAACTATGGAGATTTACTTTAATCATATTAAAGAAAATGGTAAAGATGTATTTCAATTAAGTAATATATTTGGATCAACTTATGCTGGAAAGTCATTTGGTAGATTCTCGCATTTTATGGATAACCCAAAATCTTTCTATGAAAAGGTCAATAAGGCATATGGCAATGATGATGAGTGTCAATTTTGTGAATTTGTTTTTTTACCAGATAGTTTATATACTGCAAATGTTATAAGAAATATGAATGGTTCTACATATGAGATGAGTTTTGGAACATCGAATTCTAAAGAGAATACATGTAAGCTTAAATTAAGCGATATTTTAGTAGGATTTGAAAATAACAAATTATATTTAAAATCTGCTATTAACAATAAAAGAATAGTTCCTACTTCAACAAATATGTTTAATCCCCAGTTAAAGCCTAAAATATTAAGGCTTATTGATGATATTTCTTCTGATGGAATTAGGTTTTATAATAAGCCATGGCAATACTTATTTGAAACATTTGGTTATCTTCCAACAATACGATATAAAAATTTTATATTAGAACAAGAAAAATGGAGTTTAAAAATAGACGACTTAGGTTTAGCTAAACGCTATAATTTTGATGAATTTAAAAAAGGATTTAGCGAATACATTAAGTCGAGGAATATACCTATTTGGGTGAATATCGTAGATGCAGATAAGAAACTTTTATTAAATCTCAAAAAGGATAGATGCTTAGCCGTTTTGCAAAAATCACTTGAAAAATCAGAAATTGTTCTTGAAAGATATAATGCAGATGCAGAACATCCTGTTAAGTATAATGGGTCATCTTATTGCTGCGAATTGGTTATCCCATTAATGTTAGATGAAGAAGTTTATTTAAGTAAAAATAATGATACTAAAGTTGTTCAAATCTGTAGTGATGATAGAATTAAGGAGCCTTTGGATGAGTGGCTATATTTTAAAATATATGGAATTGAAGAAAATATAGATTATTTATTAGGAGAGGCTTTATTTATCCCATTACAAGAATTACTAAAAAATAAAGAAATAGATAGTTATTTCTTTATTCAATATAAAGATCCAGATAAGCATTTGAGATTGAGGTTAAAAGCAGACAAGGATAAATTATTAGTAGTTCAACTTAAAATGTTTGATATTTTTAGTCAATTTATGAAAAAGTCAATTATATTAAAATATAGCATTGATTGTTATGAGTTAGAATTAGAAAGGTATGGTGGATATGATTTGATGGATTATGCGCACGAAGTGTTTTATAAAGATAGCATGGCAACGCAATCAATAATTCGTGAAAAGAATAATCACAATACAGAAATTTCTGATGAACTTTTAGCTTTGGTAATAATATTTTTCCATATGACTAAATTTAACTTAAGCCTAGAAGAGATGTATGTTTTTCTTGAGTGTGATCGTAACATCAAGCAGAATCAAGAAGAATTCAAGAAAAGTAGAGATACATATGTTGAATTTGCAATAAATTATTTATCTGGTAAAAAGGTAACGTTAGAAGAAGAATTTATTTTAAATATTTTATCTGTAAAAAATGATTCTATGGAAATATATTTAAATGGAATAAAAGAATTCTATCCTAATGATAAAGCTATAAAACTAAGTATACTTAATAGTTTATTACATATGAGTATGAATAGATTATTTGGACCAAATACCGATTTAGAGAGAAAAATGAGAAATTTAGCTAGGCATACATATTATAGTACTTATAACAGAAACAAAAAAACAGGAATATTGGATGGTAAGAAAAATGAAAAAATTTAAATTATTGAGTATTCCAGAGATGAAAGAAATGCTTTATTCTATGAAAGTGATACCAAAATCTATTAGGATATTTTTTCAAGTTAATAAGCCAATATTTATATGTATAATAATAATAAATATTATTGCTGGTATTATTCCAGTAATATCTGTAAATATTTTAGGTGCTTTAATAGATGCAATTTCAACTACTAACCTCGATATATCGTTAAAAATATTAGCAATATACATTGGAATCAGTTTTATATTAAATATTATTTTAAGTACAAAAACATTTTTTACTACTAAGTTTCAATATTTATTAGATTATGAATTGGTCA
>NZ_JBSJXY010000002.1:0-88607 GCF_053667625.1 Faecalimicrobium sp. JNUCC 81 | reverse complement strand
AGGTAGTACAGATGCAAGTGCTGGAAGCTCTTCTTCTTGGCAAGCAGTAGCTTCTGAACACTACGCAAGAAATACAAAAGGGCAAAAGGAAGCAAGTGTTAGGCGTAATCTAGTAATCGGACCGAAGTCTGACTATAAAAGTGGATCTATCTATGTGAAAAATACAGCTTCTGTCAAATTAAAAGGGGATGCTAAACCTTATAGAATTACTTCAGGGGTATAAAAATTTATATTTTTAAATTAAAAGAAATGATAAATTATCATTTCTTTTAATAATTAAGGAGTTAAAAATGAAAAAAAATTATATTTTGGTATGTTTGCTATTTATACTTATGTTAATTTTTATATTTAGCAAATATATCAGTTTAAATAATGGTGATAATATTGAGAGTTTATTGCCAAAAATAGAAAACAAAAATGAAATAATTTTATTTAATCGATATAATCAAAATATTGTAACTTATGATACTAATAAAAAATCAATAACACAATGGAATGATAATTCTAACCTATTTCAGTATGAATTTAATACATCAAGCGATCTGTATACATCAGGACATAGTATAGATAATGAATTTAAGATACTTAAATTTGAAAATGGAAGTTATAAAATTATTTACAATCTTAATAAGAATGAAGCAATTTTCCCATTAGCCTCAGATGGAGATACATATCTTTTTGTTCATAGTTTTTATAATAAAGATGGATCAGAAATATTAAGCAAAAGAACCATTTCACTATTTGATGAAAAAGAGAAAAAACTACAGGATTATAAAAATACTAGAGGATTAATTTTATATGGAGCGTTTTATGATAATAAATTATTCTACACTACATATCAACAATCCTCAGATACTTTTGATTTATACTCTTTGGAATTTTCTAACTTTGATAGTGATCCTACTCTCCTTGAAAAAGGATTGGAAGACGGCAAAGTTTTTGTAAGCATTGATGGATTATGGAAATCAAATAATAACTATATCTATAATGAGGATAAAAAATTCTCAATCGCTAAATTAAATTATATAGATAAAGATAGTAATAATTTGATTCAGATTGATATAGATAATGGTCAGATATATCTTAAAGTTACTGATATTCAAACTAAAAAAGAGTATTTATATTTTAAAAATGTAATTGATTTTAAAATAGATAATGACACAATTACTATATATGGAGATAAGTATATTGATACAAAGAAACTTTTATAGTTGTAAAGGAGAAATTAAGTGATTGAGTTAAAAAATATAACAAAAAAATTTGAAGATAAATACATATTTAGAGAAATTAACTTTAAATTTGAAAATAATAATAAATATATAATAGTAGGAGAAAGTGGGATAGGTAAAACTACTCTATTGAATATTTTATGTGGTTATACTCAGTTAGATAGTGGTGCTGTAGTAAAAAGTAATAACGCTAATATACAATATTTATTTCAAGATCAGTTGCTCTTTACAAACATGACAGTAATTGAGAACTTATATATTAAATATTGTTCAAAAATAAAAAACTGTTTACATATCTCTAATTACTCGGATTTATTTATGAGTATTTTAAATGATTTCTCTCTAGGAGAACTAGCAAATAAGAAAGTAAGTCTATTATCCGGTGGCGAAAAACAAAGAGTCCAATTAGCTCAGATATCTTTATTTGACCCAGATATTATATTAATGGATGAACCAACCTCTAATCTAGATAAAGTTAATAAAATTAAAATTGCTAAACTAATAGATACTATTTTTAATAACAAGCTAATAATTATAGTTAGTCATGATGACCCTTATATATTTAAAAACATAAATATTGTTGAGTTAAAAGAAGGGAGATTAAGTATATTAAATGAAAATAAATATAATATCTAAAATGGTTAGGAAAAAAACTAGCTCTTATTTAAAATGTTCCTTTGCTCTATTTATTTTCATGATGATTCTTATATCCACTGTATTTATTTCTATTATTAATCAATATTATCAATTAAAAAGCGATTTTATTGATAATAACAATATGCATATTATTGAGGTTAATTCATTTATAAATAAATCAACACCAAATAAAATAGAGTCATTAAGGTTTGAAGATAAAAAAAGCATTTCTGAAAAAATAAAAGATAAATACCCTAATTCTAATTTTAATATATATACTGAATCATCTATTGCTATGGGTATTTCAGATGAAAAATATAATACTTTTTTTATTTATAGTATGGATGATAAGTTAGCACAATCATTTGGATTAGATTTAAAAAATAAAAATGGATATCTAACAAGTGAAATAAATGAAATGAAATCAACTTTAAATATACCAATAATTGATAATTCTAATGAAGGATATGTTGCAAATGATTACTATGAGTATACTTTAAATATAAAACCTCTTCCAAAATTGAATTCTCCGTTTATAGATACTACTTTGGAAAAACTATACGTTAGTGAAAATACATATAATTTTATATTAAATAAAATATTTGAAAAAAATTTAAATAATAATGATGTGCAATCTTTAGATAAAATTTTTATATATGTTGATGATTTATCGAAAATAAAACAAATAGGAACATTTATAAATGAATCCGGTTATAATTGCAACTATGCATTCAATGCATTTGATGATATGAGTTCATCACTCAAAAACACAACTTTAATCGGTATAATTTTAATCGTTTTTATTGTATTTATTTCAGGTATAAATATAGTAGTCTCATTCAATTTGTATTTTAAAAACTTACAAAAAGATATTGGAATTTTAAAACATTATGGTTATAGTAACCAGTTAATTTACAATATATATAAAAAAACATTTGAAAGTCCTTTTATTATATCATTGATACTAATTTTAATTTATTCATTTATAATTTCTATAATTCTAATGAAAGCTGTATTTATAAAGACATTTATAATTACATCTATAATAATTATAACTATGATGTACTTCATTTACTTCTTAATATCAATATATCTAAAAAAAATATGCAATAAGGATATATTATTTTTAATAAAACATTCTAAACAATTTGAATAAAAATAATATATACTTCTTTAATTTGATATTATTAAAATGTAAATCTACACTGAATAAAAAAGAGACCTTGCATTCCTATTTTTTTACAGGTCTCTTTTTTGTTTATGAAAGTATAGATATAAAAAAGTCTATAATTAAGAATTTTTTATATCTATACTTTAAACTAAAATACTAGAAATAGTTAAAATAAATCGATAAATATTTTATAATTTTAGCACAAGTTTCAAGATGAATATGTATAATAAAAAATATAAATAAGAACTTTCTTAGAGGGAGAAAACATATATGAATAGATATACATGCCCATGTTGTGGATATATTACATTACCAAATAGAAGAGATTATGATATATGTCCTTTATGTATATGGGAAGATAATCAATCTCAATGTGAGTATCCTAATTTAGGAGGTGGAGCTAATGAAAATTCATTGATAGAGGCACAGATAAATTTCATAAAATTTGGAGTGAGCGATATACGCTTTAAATATATGGCAGGAAATAAAAATGAATTTAAGAAAAATCCTAAATTCAAGATAGAAGAATTTAAAATATCTGATAGAGTTACATCAGTTATTATATATGATAAAATTTTAGAAAAATGAAAATAATTTTACAGTCAAAATAAAAAATATAGCAATCAAGACTTATTATCTATGGCCTTATAAGAATATATAGAAAATAATAAATGATTGTTATTTTCTATATATTAAAGGAGGGTAAAATATGAAAAAAATAAAAAAATATTTATTAATGCTATTCCTAATCCTACCAATTTTTATCTTATTAGGATGTAAGAATAGTGATTCAGATCAAACTCAATTAATTTCTAGTTTTCCAATAGTTGAAGTTGAAAGCGAAAATAAAATTGAAATAGCTAATAGAGTTTTTGAGGAATATTTAAAGTATACTTATGAAAATTATGAGGACCATAAAAGTACAAAAAATAAAAATATTAATATCCTAAAAGATTATAAATTTAATGATATAAATATAATAGAAGAACTAAATGATAAAAATTATCAAGTAGAAATAACGTTTGATTTACAAGCTATTGATGGATATGCTACTGTATTTGAAACTGGGAATGGAATAATCTCAAAAGATAATTGGGTAAAAGATAAATATATGATACTTGATATTAAAGAAGTTGGAATAAATAAATACACGATTAAAAATATGTACACAGGGTAAATTTTTGTTGTATATATTTAATTTACAATATATAAAAAAGGAGAATTAATAGCTTG
This sequence comes from Faecalimicrobium sp. JNUCC 81, assembly GCF_053667625.1. Taxonomy (NCBI): domain Bacteria; kingdom Bacillati; phylum Bacillota; class Clostridia; order Peptostreptococcales; family Peptostreptococcaceae; genus Faecalimicrobium; species Faecalimicrobium sp. JNUCC 81. Next base: position 84,338 of record NZ_JBSJXY010000002.1, on the reverse strand, counting down.
AAACAAGGTAAAAAATTAACAAGAAAACAAAGGGAAGTTTTGGAAAGTAATGGGTATAATTCATCAGAGTGGTTACTAGAAAGAAAAAATAATTTAGAATATACATATGTTAATAGAGAGAAAGATGTAACAATTAAATTAAAGATTAATGCATAAAAAATCAAGTAATACAAATAAAAGTAAATTAAATAATAATCTAAATTTAATAAAAAAAGAGTGAATGTAAAGGAATCTAGTGATTCCAGTATGTTCATTCTTTTTATATATAACTATTACCTAAGTACAAATTTTAAGGAGAGTTGAGATTATAGCTTAATAAAGTTAAATTTTGATATAATTCTTAATTGATAAAAAATATATCTACTAAAAGGAGAATTTCATTAAAAATAAAGATAAAATAAAAGATATTATAGGAATGAGTATAGTTGGATGTACATTAGTATTAATAATATTTGGACTGATATTCTTTTTCGGTGGAACTATTTTATCTATTTTGGGCCTTAAATACGACAATTTATGGTCACTTGCTAAATTTTTTGCTATCTACATGATTATAGGTATACCGTTGGATTTTATAATTGAAAATTCTTTGAAATCAATAAAAATCATAATAGGTTTAAGAGAAATTCAATATAATATCATTTATTGCTTAATAGATATATCTATTAATACAGTATTGATTGGAATATTAGAATGGGCCATAGACGGGATTGAATGTAGTTTATTTACTGCATTGTTATTTTCTACTATATCGTATGTTTTAAGTTATTTTTTTTATATAAAATTGAATAATGATAATACTGAATCGTAAAACAGAAATTTTATGTATCCTACTAAAATAAAGAACAAGTAAATGATTTATATATATATATTCAGTTAGAATTATATATTAAATAAATTAGTTTAAATACACATAGTAAAAAAGCCCTTAAAATCCATTTATTAGGATATTAAAGGCTTCAACTTTACCTCACAAACCATAATGAAATTTTAGAATTAGTTTAGTTTATCTGGTAAAATACTGTATTTAAACTCACTTCTTCCTAAGTTTTTTGATAGTCTCTTTTTAATTTTAAATATATTACGATATCTTATACTATTTTATTGAATTTACCTTCCTGACTTTCTTTTAGCATTTGTTCAAGTTCATCAGGGCTATATTTATTAAATGTTTGATTTATATTATGAAATCTAGTTTTTACATTTGGTAAACTCTTTTTATCATTTGCTTTATTGATTGAGTCCAGTTTATTTTCTAACGTCTTTTTAAAATAATTATAAGACTTTATTTTTATTTTTTCTTCATCGTCTTTTTCTAATGCTATTAATATTGATTCTTGTAATAATTTTTTATTTAGACTATCTTTAAAATCGATATCTTTAAAATCATCTTTAAAATTTTCTAATGTTTTAGCCGTAAATAATTTTTTATTTGGAACATAAAATTCTCTTTCTTCATTAAATGTTAAGTCTTCAGATTTAAGTTCTTCATTAAACGTTTTAATTTTTTTCTCTTTCATACATTCTTGATTAGAGAAATATACTCTTTTATCTAAATCTTTTATTTTAAAATCTATTGAATGTACTTTTTTTCCTATTTTTTTTTCTTCAATAGATATTTCAAATAATCCTACTTCATTTAATTCTTTTATTGCTGGAAGAATCACTTTATTTTTAAAATTTGCATATGTATTATAAGATTTTTTATCATTTAGCATAAAAAACTCTTTTAATTCATCTATTGTATAGTTTACGACTCTCTTTGTATTGCTCCATAGTCTTAAAAGTTCATATAATCGATAAGCATATACACCTGTCAATGAAAATAGCAAGGCTAAATTCAAAGGAGTGTACCCAAATGATTTATACTTTATAACCATATCATAAATCACATTATCTATTATAAATACATAAGAGTCATTTTCGCTTATATAAGAATATTTTAGTATAAATCCAAATACTGACCAATCCTTCTTTTTATTTGCTTTCTCTATTTCATAATAAATTGGTTTCTGTCTTAATCCTTCAAATATATTTTCTAATTTTGACATTTTAATATATTGTTTATCTGTTACTGCTTCTGAAAAATTAATTCTTGGAATTGAGAAAGATACGTAATCTTCATATATTTTTATATTATCTAATCTCTTATATACCTCTACTTCTTTTTGTAAGCTATACAAAATAAATAAATATAATCTTAATTCAACTACATTTAAATTATACTTGGACTTTATCATAGTATTGTGTTTATTTAAAAACATAATTTCATTTTTATTTTGTTTCATATCTATACCATCCTTATATTTATGGGGTTACAAAAGTAATATTTATATATTTTAAAATAATGAATACTACAGATTTTTGATTTCAGATATATTTAAAATCCTATTATAGATATAGAACTACTTCCTCTTAATTTATTTAAAAATACTAAATCAAATTTTATCTTCCATTTTGCGATAATTTATTTATCAAATTCCCCTTTGTGATAACAAGTTAATTATAGTTATTACTAATATAAAAATCAAGTAATATTAAAAGTTGAAAAAGTAACATTAAGGGTTATAAAAGTAATATTAAAGGTTGAAAAAGTAATATTAAGGGTTATAAAAGTAATATTAAAGGTTGAAAAAGTAATATTAAGGGTTATAAAAGTAATATTTATACTTATATTTAATAGTATTTCCAATATATAGGAGTATCTCTAAATACTATTAAATACTATTAAATACTATTTAAATACAAGAAAGGAGATTTTTTGAAAAAAGTCTTCTTTAATTAATAATAATATATAGATATAAATTTTTTAGGGTCAAAAAAGTAATATTAAAAAATAGTATCTTATGAAGTTGAATAAGTAAAATTAGGGAATCTAGAGTACTTCAACTTTTTTACTTTATAAATATAATAGATATTTCCATTGTTTATTTTTAGAATTTACATTATAATTGCTCTTTGCTAGAAAATTTTCATTGTATAACATTAAATAAAAGGGAGAGTGAATTTCATGAAAATTAAACAAACATTAATAATGGGATTAGGTATAATCGTAGGTTCTTCGGTTACAATAGCAGGATTATCTTACGCATATCCAAGTAATAATAGTAGTAAAATTAACTTAATCACATCAGAAAAAGCAAAATCTATAATGATGAATAAAGTACCAGGAGCTACTATATTAGAATTTTCATATGATGGTGATGATAGAATAGCAAAATATGATGGAACTTTAACAAAAGATAATTTTGAGTATGAGATTGACATAGATGCTAAAACTGGGGACATTATTAAATTTGAAAAAGAAAAAATAGATATATCAAATAATACTAGTAATAATAAGCCTAATTTAGATAACAATACAAATAATGATAGTAACAATAAACCTAATTTAGATAACAATACAAACAATAATGGTAATAATAAACCTAATTTAGATAATAGTACAAATAATAATAGTAATAAACATGATGTAACTTATATAGGAGAGGCAAAAGCAAAATCTATAATGAAAAATAAAGTTCAAGGGGCTAAATTTGTTAGTTTTTATTTAGACAATGATGATACTCCAGAGTATGAAGGTAAATTAGTAAAAGATAATATTGAATATGAAATATCTGTAGATGCAAAAACGGGTGAAATATTAGAATTTGATAAAGAATATATAAAATCTAATACTAATTCAAATAACCTATATAATGATGATTACGACGATGATCATGGTGATGATGATCATTATGATGACAATGATCATGACAACGACTAATTAAGTTCTCTTTAACATAGAGACTATTTAGTAGCATATTTAAATATAATTTAACTTATAATAAAGATGAACTTAAATCTATTTGTATATAGATTTAAGTCTCCATCAATTTAATATCTAATTAACACTCTTAGTTTTAGCGGATTAAGAGTGTTTTTTGTTATCTAAAAAAAGTATTTGATATAGGTTAAGAAAAATAGACTATATCATATTAAATATTGATATTATACATAATAGGCTTAGATTTAATAATATAAATAGACACCCAAAAAGAGACCATGGAACTCCCTTATGTTTCATGGTCTCTTTCATTAGAAGTTTGGGAAAATATAATAAATAATTCTTTATCATGATATTATTTAAATAATTCTTAGTGATAAATTATATATTAAAGGGGTAAATGAAAATGAATAAATTTCAGATATGTAATGTAGAAATGTTTTACCAACCTAAGGTTAATTTAAAAACTAATGATATTGAAGGTGTTGAAGCATTAGCTAGGTTTATAGATAAAAATGAGAAGTATATAAATACAGAGAAGGTATTTTTAGAAGTTAATAATGAAGAAGATATTGTATATTTAGATAAATATCTTATAGGTCGCGTATTAGAAGATTTATTAGAACTTAAGTATAAAACTAATAAAATTATCAATACATCTATAAATTTATCTACAAAGAAAATGGAATCTATAAATTTTAGAGAAGATATTGAAGGTTTATTTTTAAATCATGAAAATTTTATAAAATTTATAGAATTTGAAATTACAGAGTATTTTGAAATAAATAATACAATTAAAATAAAAAATGAAATAGAGTTTCTTCATGAAAAAGGTTTTAAAGTTTCTATAGATGATCTAGGATCAAAATATAATAAATTTGATTTAATAGATTTACTTTGTGTAGACACTATAAAAATAGATCGAAATATAATAAATAACATGAATAAAAATAAATATTTTTTAAAAACAATTATTGATAAAGCTCATGACTCTAATATTAAAGTTATTGCTGAAGGTGTAGAAGACAGGCGAACGTATGAAGAATTAAAAGATATTTCTTGTGATGCTATTCAAGGATTTTATATATATGAGCCGATGTCATTAAATTGTTTAATAGATTTGATAAATACTGTGGAGAGTTTATCTATTACATCATAGTGAAATAATAAAAATAAGTGTTTAACTTATGAAAATTGATAATTCCCAGTAGAAAAAAGAGATTTTGAATAAAATCAGCAAGTTTTAAAACTACTAAATATAACTAATATCAAGTACAATATAACTCCAAATAATATATTTAGAGCTTGGTTTGAAATTATAGAGTAATTATAAATAAAATACATTATAATTAGCAAATAGAATAACGTATTTAAATTAAAAGGTAGTAATTTATAATTTATAGAATTTTGCTTTCTATTACTTTTTAATAAAAGAAAATGATGAAATATTAAGAAAGGATATAGAAGGATAGTTTAGAGTAGGGAAAAACTTGGTTATTATAATTTCTCTAAACGTACTACATTTATGTAGGATGAGCCTTGATTTTAGTTTTATGAAAATGATACCTATTTTATCGGGAAACATAATATCTATTGGATATGATGAGAATTCTAAAAAACTAAGAGTTAAATTAAAATCTAGTATGTATGAATATAATAATGTACCTAAGCATGTGTATATTAATTTTTTGTCTGAAAAGTCTAAGGTTAAATTTTTCCATAGTAATATTAGACATAGATTTAAGCCATATAAGATTTATTAATATATATATAAGAATAAGTTATATTTACGAAAGTTTAAAATATATAATAAAATATGTTAAATAAATTCAATTATTATATAAAATACTAGCTGGAAGTGAGAAACTCATTTATGGAATGTTTAAGATGTGGTAAAGAAATTAAATTGTTAAAAGAATATAGATTTGATTCAAAAGATAATAATGGAAAGCTATTAAAAGAACTATTTGATATTGAAGAACATCTAATATTTAATATCTATATATGCTCTAACTGCAATCATACTGAATTCATATATGTAGGAAATTCTAATTGGATTGATTTCTAAATCCTATTAACTATATTTAAAATATTCATATAGCCTATTAAAGTATTAATAGGCTATATTTTATTATTATTGTCTAAAATACTTATATATTTATATAAGGTACTTCTACCTATACCTAACATCTTAGCAAATTTAGTAGCAGTAATTGAACCATATTCACCTTGTTTAAATTTTTTGTACTCTATAATAAAATCTTTAGGTAAATCAACTCTTGGACGACCAAGTTTTTTTCCTTTTGATTTTGCAACATCAAGTCCTTGATTTATTCTTGATACAATTTTCTCTCTTTCTTGTTGGGCCATATGTGCTTTTATAGTTATTACTATATCGATTACCATATCATAAATACTATTATCATTGACTTTATTCCAATCACTCATATAAGGCATATCGAGTGCAATTACTCTGACACCCAAGTATTTAAGTTCTTTTAGTTCCATAATAACATCATCTGCATTTCTACCAAGTCTATCTAAGTCTGTGATAATCAATATATCTCCTTTTCTTAACTTATATTTTAATTTTTTATATTGATCCCTATGATCTGCTTTAATATTACCACTTATTCTTTCCTCTAATATATCGTCAAAATTAAAATCATTTTCTTTAGCATATTGCATTAAAGTAAAATGTTGTCTGTCTGTACGTTGACTTTCTTTATTTGTACTTATCCTCATATATCCAAAAATCATTCTTAAATTCACCTCAACTATATCTATTATAACGTAAATGTCTACAAAAACATATAAAAATATCGTAGACAAAAATTGTGTCAAATTATTAAAGAATTAGATGTATTTCTAAAATAAAAATAGTGTCTACGAAAACAACTGATTTATAGACACTATTTTTATTGAATATTTCTAATGATTATAAAATTTAGAATATAAAATTAATTTTAAGTTTTGCTATGATTTGAAATTTTACGATAATTAGTTTATGGTTATTTTTTATCCAAAATATATTTGACAGATTATAACTAATATCTGATAAGTTAGGTTTTATTTTTTCTACTTTATATCTTTGATATATTAGATTTTTATTTTTTTATGATTTGTATATAGATGTATCAGATTTTTGCAAATATTTTGCTGTATCTGATATTTAAAAAATTTGTGAACTTTGTTTATGTAAGTCTGTTACTTTAATTGTATTGTTAGTTCTTGTTTCTATAAATTCTAATACTTTATTCTCAAATTCTAAATACTCTTTATTATTTTTAAACTTTATACTGCCTTATAATGATACTTTTATATACCATTCTAAATTATCTCCAAAAATCATACCATCTTGTAATAAATCATTAGCTATAATTGATGCCATAGAAATACTATAATTATTTATTAAATTGCAGAAAAATTGAACTTTATTAGAAGTCAGAATCTCTTATATATAAAGATAAAAATTAAATTAGGATTATTTTAAAATATGTTAGCATAGAATCCCATATTATCAACATAGTTAGACTAAAACGATACTTGGGAAATATAACCAGTAGTTGTTACTTAATAATACAATGTAGACGATTTTATTATAAAATTTTACCAAATGTTTCAAAACATTATAAAATATTCTTAAGATAAAGAAAATTATACAAAACACAAAAATATTTTATAATAAAATATTTTAAATTGAAATATTTTGTTGTAAAATAAAAAAGATAAAAATTTGTATAAAGTTGAATTATTTATATAAAAATTTTTTTATTAAACAGGAGAAAGAAAAATGAATTTATTCAAAAGAAAAGGGAAATTTTTTTCAATTATGATAATAGCAGCAATTACCTTACAATCTACACCAATAAACGCACTTAATGCTGATTTATCAAATACAAATGAATTAGACAAAACTAGTGAAAATGTAACTAATGTTGATTCTAAGGATAACTTAGATAATACGGATTCAAATCAAGAAGGGAATCAAGGTGGAGACGTTACAGGAGACAATAACAACTTAAATGAAGATAAAGAAATTATAAAAGATAAAACGGATTACGGTGAAAATGACAAAGTTACAGAAGAAGATATCGAACAACCTAAGGAAGAAGTAAATGATAGTAATGAAACTAAAGATGAAATTGTAGATAGTAAGTCTGAAAGTATAAAAACAAATGAAATAGTTACTATTCCTGATGCTAATTTAGAAATAGAACTTAGAAAAAAATTATCAATACCAGATAATAAACCAATAATAAAGAGTGACTTGTTGAAAATAACTAAACTATCACTAAGAAGCCGCAGAATTAAAAATATATCGGGACTAGAGTATTGTACTAATTTAACTTATTTAGATTTAGGTGCTACTAACATAAATGAAAATGGTAGCAATCAAATAAGTGATATAAGTCCATTAGCAGGACTAACTAATTTAACCTATTTATCTTTGAGAGGTAATTATCAAGTAAGTGATATAAGTGCATTATCAGGTTTAACTAATTTAACCTATTTATCTTTGGAATGGAATCAAATAAGTGATATAAGCCCATTATCAAGACTAACTAATTTAACTAGTTTAGTTTTGTATAATAATCAAATAAGTGATATAAGTCCATTATCAGGTTTAACTAATTTAACTGATTTAGCTTTGCAGAATAATCAAATAAGTGATATAAGTCCATTATCAGGTTTAACTTATTTTAATACGTTATATTTGAATGAGAATCAAATAAGTGATATAAGTCCATTAAAAGGTGTGGGTATAAAAATTTTTGATGCAAGAAGTCAAAAGATACAATCAAAAGCAGTAGAATCAAAAAATAATGTTGCTGAAGTTGAAAATAATATAAAAAATATTGATGGATCAATAATTAATGTAATTAATATAAGTAATGGCGGAACATATAATCTAGATACAAATTTAATAAAATGGGACAATATAACATCAGATATTAATGAAACATATGATTTTAGAAGTGGTAATGTAGTTAAATTTTCAGGGAAAGTCACACTGCCAATTAAATATACTGAGTACAATGAAATTCCAACAATAAGTGCTATTGATAAAACAATAAAAGTAGGGGATACATTTAATCCATTAACTGGAGTTACTGCTACTGATACTGAAGATGGTAATCTAACGAATAAGATTAAAATAATAGAAAATACAGTAGATACAAGTAAAGTTGGAAAATATAAAGTGGTATATGAAGTAGCTGATAGTAAAGGAGCAACAACTACTATAACTATAACAGTAACAGTAAGAAGTAATGATAAGCCAATAATAGATGGAGTAAGCGATATAACAATAAAGTTTGGAGAAGTAGATGGATTTAACCTATTAGATGGTGTAACAGTAACTGATGATTATGATACAGGATTAGTTCCAACAACAACAGGAATAGTTGGAAAGCCATCTCCTGGGATAAATGAGACATATAATATAACATACACAGTAACAGATAGTGATAATAATACTACTACAGTAGTAAGAAAAATAACAGTAACTAATCAACTTCCAACTATATCAGGATTATCTAATATAACTATAAATGATGGAATGACTACCGATATACAAGCTGGAGTGTCTGCAAATGACACTGAAGATGGTAATATTACAGATAGAATTGTATATCCATCGACTGACTTAACTAAACTTTCTGCTGGATATAATGAGATTAAGTATTCTGTAACTGATAGTGATGGAAATACAGTTGAAGCAAAAAGAATAGTGATTGTAAGGCCAAGACCACCAGCGATAAATTCAAGACCAGTAATAAACGCTTATGATAAGACTTTAAATGTAGGAGATATGTTTAATCCATTAGAAGGAGTAAGTGCAGAAGACAAAGAAGATGGAGACATTACGGATAAAATAAAAGTAATAAAAAATGAATTGCAGAAAATGAGGTCATATATAGTAGCTGATAAAGAAGGAGTATATAAGGTAGTATATGAGGTTGAGAATAGTCGAGGTGCAAAAACAACAAAGACTATATCTGTAACAGTTAAAAATAAGTCTGTTGTACCACCAACAGAACCAGATAAGCCTGTTGTACCACCAACAGAACCAGATAAGCCTGTTGTACCACCAACAGAGCCAGATAAGCCTGTTGTACCACCAACAGAGCCAGATAAGCCTGTTGTACCACCAACAGAATCGGATAAGCCTGTTGTACCACCAACAGAACCAGATAAGCCTGTTGTGCCACCAACAAAGCCATCTAAAGAAGATAAACCATTTAAAATAACAATAGATGATATTACAAATGAAAACTTGAATAATGAAACAGGTTTGAATCCTAAAACAGGAGATGATTCTTTATTAATATATATCGGTGCAAGTTCAATTTCCTTGATACTTTTCATGATAATTAATAGAAAAAAACAAATAAAAGATAAATAAGTAAAAAAGCTTTAATAAAAATATTTTATTAAAGCTTTTTATATTAAAAGAGAACTTAGTAGCAATTATAAGATTTTTTATTAAATTCTTTGATTTATAGACATCATTTTTATTCTATTTTAGCGAATAAACAAAAATGAAATAACTAATTTGAAAAGTTCTTTAATAATTTTGTTTACATATTTTTATCTATTTATTTGTCAGAAGTATCTATATCTGGAAATCTTAACATTATTAATAAAGCCAAAATAGCACTAATAAGAATACAAATAATCATAAAGGTAGTATTTTCCCAATAAAGAGGAATAAAGGTAGAGATTAAAATAGGAATACCAGCAGCTAATTTAGTTTTTACAGAAAATTTTAAAACTTTATTACAGTTGCTACATTTCACGGACTTAAATGTTAGTAATATTTTTTGTGAATTATTTAAATGGGATTTACAGTTAGGACAATTCATTTAATCAACTCCTATATTGTGGGATTTTTTACCATTTAAACTCTCTTATAAAAGTTTCAGGTAATATATTTAATATATTAGAAATATCCTCTCTTATCATACCTATTTTTATATTTCCGATTCCATCGTATGGTTTTAATGTTAATTCCATATTCCCTCCGTTATTTATTGAGTTGTGAATGGTTTAAATTAGATTTACAGTTAGGGCGATTCGTTTAATCAACTCCTATATAGTGGTATTTTTTACCATTTTAAACCCGCTTATAAATATATTATCATACATATTTCTACAATTAAAGACTTTTTATAAAAACGTTTTCCTGATATGATTTTAATATAAAATAATTTTAACAAGAAAGGATTGTGAGAGATGAAAAAAATTTATAGTTTAATAATTTCAACCTTTTTATTTATTAGTAGTTTTAGTCTAGCAATGGCTGATAGTGTTAATTCTAATGCAAGGGCATTGGTTAATGAAAATGAAAATTTTGTCCTTGTGATAGATGGTAAAAATATCAATGAAAGTGATATATCTTCTTATAACTTATTAAATCATGTAGTTTTTGAAGAAAAAAGGAGTGGTGATTATACAGAAGTTATAGTTAAGAATAGAAGTAGCTACAAATTAACAAACGCATCTATAAAATTAAGTATAGACAGATATAATGAAAGTAAAAATTGGGTCGGAGTGAGAACAAATACTTATTCAGGTGTAAGCATTTCACCTGGAGCTAGTAAAAGCTTAGGTAAAAAATATGATCCCTTAAAATATGGATTTGAAAGAATTAGAGGAACTATTTCAGTTGTCGCAGGTGGGAAAAATTATCAAAGGAGTGCAACTAGAGAGAGAATAAATAATCCTTATAGATGGAAAGATATTAGGTCTTTAGCATATCATACAGCTAAACATAGAGCTGAATTTAATATGTCTTACGATGAAATGGAATATTCTAAAAGAGCAAATCAACTTTGGGGTAAAAGAACAAGTAAGGGGTATCAGTATAAAGTAGATAATAAAACTGAAACTATTAGAGTATATCATCCGACTACTAATACATTCGGTTCTTATGACGCATATGGTAGAAGTAAAACTTACTTTAAGCCAAGCAGAGGACAAGCATATTTTAATGATCAACCTGGAATTTTACATAAAAATTAAATTTAAGATAAAAAAAGAAGGGTTGTAACTACAACCCTTCTTTTTTTATCTTAAATTTAGGATCTTTCTTAAATTCATTTTTATTTCCTGCCATATATTTAAAACGTATATCACTTACTCCAAAATTTATGAAATTTATCTGTGCCTCTATCAATGAATTTTCATTAGCTCCGCCTCCTAAATTAGGGTGCTCAAATTGAGATTGATCATCTTCCCAGATACATAAAGGGCATATATAATAATCTCCTCTATTTGGTAATGTAATATATCCACAACACGGGCATGTATATTTATTCATATATGTTTTCTCCTTTTTAAGAAAGTTATCATTTATATTTTTATTATACATATGAATCTTGAAATTTGGGATAAAATTATAAAATATTTATCGATTTATTTTAACTAGCCCGAGTATTTTACTTTAAAGTATAGGTAAGAAAAGTATTAATTAAAATACTTTTCTTACCTACAGAATATGTTGTTTTTTGAACAACAATTTTCCTAAGTTTTGATACTTTTTAATATATTATCTGAACCGATATAAATAAAAGTGCCATAACTATAAAGTTATGACACCTATTTTAATTCTATAATATTATAATTGTTTTTGTAGATTTAATTGGTTAAATTCTAATCTACCCATTACTCCAGCCCCTCTTAGAGAGAATTAAATTACAATCCCATTTCATCTTTATATTTCTTAGTAAAATGGTTGAATAATTATTCCAAGAACACTATTTTTCTTTGTAATAACTTATAGATACTATTATACCTTGTTAACTATCCTGTAAAAACATAAATTTAAAAAAATAATTTTTAATGAGTATCAAAAAAAATAAAATCCTCTACATCTAACTTTATATCATTAAAAAAAGCACCTAGTTAATTCTAAGTACCATAAAAATGCTATTATTATACTCATTGATATTATAATTCCTAAAACTAAGATTGCTTTTACTATTGATGATAATATTATTTCTAAATATCCCAATATATCACCTCTTATTTTTAGTAATTGATTTATAGACACTTTTTCATATTTAATTATTTGTAGACTTTATCAGCTTTAATATAGTCATGTATTTTAGTTATAATTTTATAATAATATAAAAATGTTTTCCTGAAAAAAGACTATATTTTCACAAAATTTTCTGATAATATATTAAATATATGGTCAATATATCTTAAGTATAGAGAATCCAAAAATATTTAGATTTTGTATTAAATATTTTTTTAGATTAAATTAAAGTAGTATGTTAGAAAAATTTAAAAATAAATTGCAGTGATATGAATTAGAAAAATATTAGATATTTGGATAACCAGGTAAAGAAGTTAACTAAAAATATTTATAAGGAGGTTTTGTTTATGAATAAGATTTTATTACAAAATACTAAGAATATACTATTAGTTATTTTTATACTAGCACTTCTCCCTTCTATAATTAATACTATTTGGTCTCTAGGATACCAATTTGGTAATATTGTTGTTAGATTTTTTATTAATTAGTGTTAAGCATAACTAATAAAAAATACACTATGAAAATAAAAAGATTAAAGTGAAATATAGAAAAAATACAAGTAATTCAAATATAAGTAAAGTAAAAGTAGTATAATAATTAATAAATTAAATAATAGCTAAGATTTAATAAATAAAGTTTCATGGAAAACCTAAAAATCAAAAAAGAGTGAATGTAAAGGAATGTAGTAATTCCAATATGTCCACTCTTTTTTATTTTTAACTGTTCCCTAAATGCAAATTTAAGGGGGAGTTATAAAAATAGATAGTTAAAGTTAAACTTTGTTATAATTGTTGGAATAATTAAAAAGGAGATAAAAATTAGATGATACAAATAAAAATGAACATCAATAATATCGGATTTATAGCAAGAGTAGAAAGTTATTTAAAAGAACAAGTTACAATGCTATTTAATCTAATAAAAAATATGGAGTTAAATGAATTTAGAGATAATTTTAATATCCAAATAGGATGGAATATATTTACTTTGAGAAAAATAGAGGAAGGTTTTATTATTTTAGCTCCAGATTATAATAAAAATCCGATTATAGATAAAACAGATGATTTAACAATAGCATTGAAAATACATATGGAGCAAATGCAACTTTTAAATAAACTAAATATAGAAGGAGAGATGATTTCATTTAAAGGTAAAATTGTATGTAGTAAAGGTGTATTGAATTTAAATGATATTTATTTAGAGAGAAGAGATAAGTGCGATGAAAGGGATTCTGGATGGTTTATAGGAGCAGTTAATAATACGGAAGAATCAAAAGAACTAGAAGCATATTATGCTTATCAAATTTTAAAAATTAGACCATGTATCCTTAAAGTATTAACTTTACCAAAAGAATACATGGTTGTTTATGATAAAGATAATTTAGAGGCTATTTTAAATGAAAATGATATAGATATTTTGAAAAATTAATATATGTTATTCATAAATATAGCTTTATACAAAACTTATTTAAAATACTAACTATCCTCTAAAGTGAAATTTAAGTAATAGTTAGGCTTATATGGAAAAATATTCCATATAAGCTCGCTTATAAATATCTTATCATACATATTTCTACAATTAAAGACTTTTTATAAAAACGTTTTCCTGATATTATTTTAATATAAAATGATTTAAAGGAGGAATATTATGTTTTTAAAAAAGATAAATAAAAAAGTTGCTATGGCATTGATGATAGGAATAGTAATTTCTTCACTTTCAATATCAGCTAATGCACAAGAAAAAAATAATTTAAGTGTAGCACCAAGTGAAATTGTTTTTAAAAATAGCGAGAATATAGTAGAAAATGAAGAAACTGAAACTGTAAATGAATATATAAAATTAAAAGAGCTGAGTGAAAAAACAAAACGAGAATTAAAATCTTTAGGGTATAATAATAATGATATAGATTCAATAAAACAATACAAAGATAACTTTAAGCGAAATATAAAAGATTTAAATGATTTACAAAATGAACAATTAAAATCTTTAGGATATAATAATAGTCAAATAGATATAATTAGAAACTTTGATGGTTCTGAAGAGCAAATGATTAAAGCAAGTGCTAATTGTTCAGTATCTAGAAGTAAAGGAAGTTTTTATTATGACAAGACTAATAAAGCTACAAATCTAGTTGTAAACTATTCATTTAAATGGAATGGAGTTCCAAGTTTTAGAGGTACAGATATAATGGCAGTATCTAACGGTGAATTTATGTATTTTCATAATAA
Organism: Faecalimicrobium sp. JNUCC 81; assembly: GCF_053667625.1. Classification (NCBI taxonomy): domain Bacteria; kingdom Bacillati; phylum Bacillota; class Clostridia; order Peptostreptococcales; family Peptostreptococcaceae; genus Faecalimicrobium; species Faecalimicrobium sp. JNUCC 81. The sequence continues at coordinate 69,301 of NZ_JBSJXY010000002.1, read as the reverse complement.
TTCATATTTAACAGTTTCTTATTCAGATATATCTAATTCAGGAGCAAGTTCATCTAGAAAAATACTAGCATCATTAGATGGTTCTGGAAATACAGGTGCATCTTTTAAATTCAAAACATTAGGAAACAATGGTTTATCTTTTGCTAGATCAGGATCTGGTAAAGCGTATTTACATAAAAAGGCTAATATAACTCAAGTTGGAGTTGGAGTAAAATATGGACATTCTACAGTAACTTTTTCTCCAGGTGTTTCATTTCCAGCAGGAGTAAGTATTGGATTTAGCAAAAATGTTCAATCTATAGGACCAAATCCTATAATTTGTTATAGATAATTTAAATAAATATAAGGTGATAAAATGAAATTTTTTGTATGTGGTATTTTTACAATTTTGATAGGGTATATATTATCAAATTTATTTTCAGGAGTAGGTACAAGTATTGCTGAAATGACATATGTTAATGCATGTACTAATGCAGTATTATTTCTATCAGGAATAATATCTTTTTGGGGATATTTAATACTAGATAGTATTAAAAAAAAATAAGGCTTAAATTAAGCCTTATTTTTTTTAAGTTATTTATAAAGGAAGGTTTTTATTTGTGATTAAAGATTGTAAAATATGTGGGAAACATTATAGCATATGGGAAAAGTACAGTATTTGGTCAAAGTATAGATTTGATAATTTTAGGTGTAAGTCTTGTGGATCAGAATATAAAATTAAAAAAATAACGAGTTGTATGTTTTAATTTTTTAATTTTGGTACTTGGTTAAACTTTATTATGCTTATAATATTGAATTTAATGTTACATGTTATAACACCATTTCTATTATTCTATGAACAAGATTTTAATTTTAATAAAATACATAAAAAATGCAATTAATACAAATATAAATTAAATTTCTAATGACTTTATTATAATAATCATGAGAGGAGATGTTAAAATATATTGAAAAAAAAATATATATACTCAATGATTTTAGTTATATTAAGTTTTTCATTAGTATATTTGTATTATAGTAATACAAATAATAATTTAAAAGAAAATAAAACTATTAAATCTTCAGAAGATGATATAACAATGGGAGAAATAGAAGAAATTTTTCAAAAATATTTAGATGAAAACAATATAAATATTAAATTTGGAACTCAAGAATATTTTGATTATATAATAAGACAAGAACTCGAACCAGAAAATAAAGATGAAAAATTGGAAAAACATCCAAAATACAAATTAATAGATATGTATTTTGCAGAATACATTGTAGCAGTTCAAAATGGAGATTTAAATAATCCTATATCAATTTCTCGTTTTAAAAATAGAACAATAGGAAATATAAAAAATATGAATAGAGTTAATGGGATGTAGAAAAAAATAAGGATTAAATTAAGCCTTATTTTTTTCTATAAAATTATCTAACCATAACTTTGATTTTTTAGTATTAATAAAATGATTTTTAAATTCATTTGCTAAATTAGTTGATTTATAGACGCTTTTTTATCACCATTTGTAAAAAAAGTAGTAAATCAATTAACAAATAAAAAAATAATAAACAATAAAAATAACTATATTTAATAATATTAAATATAGTTATTTTTATTGTTTATTATTTAATTTTTATATATTTATTCCATTTATGAGGGAATATATCAAATAATAATATCGCTAAAATAGCAATAATAATATAAATCAAAGTTTCTAATATAAAATTATCGATATCAATATAATCATATATAAACATACCTAAAAAAATAATCAAAACATAATATCCCCCCCTGCATAAATTATTCTCCTTCTCATATAATGAATTACATTTCGGACACTTCAAGGATAAATTAAAACTAAAAATAGTTTTTAATCTATCAAGGTATGTAAATTCATGATTACACTCTATACAGTTTTTCATATATATCTATACCTCCTAATATAACTTTATTATTATTATACAGGTTATATATTTTTACAAAGTAATTATCTAAAAAATATTCAAATTTCAATTTTACAAAATAAGAGTATAGTTTTATACAATGTGACATACAACCTTGTTTGAATATTTTAGATATATCACTCACTTTCTTTTTTTGAGTAAATCTTCAACTATAGATGTATAATATATTTAAATATTATCTAATCAGGGGGGCATTATGAAATTCAAGCAAAAATTAATATATATTTTATTGATATTATTGATATATTTTATTTTTCCACTTATAAAAATTCCATATAGTTTTAATTCTATTTCTAATTTAAATGATGAAATAATTAATAAATCAAATAAAATAAAAGTTATATATGCAGAGCCTAAAACATCAATTGAAGAAAGCTTCGAAATTAATAAAGACAAATTTAATAGTCAACCAATTATCTAATTATAAATTAATAAAGGCTAAACCAAGTAATAAAGAATATAAGGAAATTGATTCATTACCTGTATTTACAATTTCTTTATATGATAAATATTCAAATGAAGAGATTTATTCCATCTTTATACAAGGAAATAAATATATATCTATTTCCAATAATTCAATAGTATTTGAAAGATATAAATTATTTGAGAAAAAATTAGATGATAATTTTTTTGATATGATTAAAAAATAAGGTTTACATTTTATTAACTAGCCGAGAACACTCGCGTCTTTAGACATGAGATGAATTGGCTATTTTTTTGATAGATGCATATATTAATATTTTATAAATGTGAGGAAACTATATGATTAACAATATGGAACTAATGATTTTTGTACCAATTGAATTTATTTTGATTTTAATACTTACTTTTTTATATTTAATATATTTGTATTTTAAATATTGATTTATAGAATCTTTTTTATTTATTAAGATAATTTTTTATAAAAGTAAAGGGTTTATTAAATTTCTCAAAGAAAGTTTAAATTATAAGATGCAAGATATATTATCTATGGCATTATATGAGTATAAGAATAATGCATAGGGGTGAATTGATCTTGATTTGGAGCAAACAAAAACAAATTCTAAAAAATAATTTGTGTGATTCGTTAAGAGAGAGAATAGATTTTAATATTATTAAATATAGAAAGTCACATGACTCTTTAGGAAGAGCTGTTATAACTTTAAATAAAGACGAAATATGTAGTATGGCAACAATCGTTTTAGATAGAGAGCATTTTCATGTAGTCGGCTTTAGATTAGATAATGAAAGCTTTGAAGACTATATAAAAAGAGATTCAGAGGGATATAAGATTGTAAATGAAAATGGATACTTTAGTGAATTTGATTTTTATGAAGCAATAAATATATATTTAAATATATCAATAGAAGATGCTATGAAATCAGAAAATATATTAGTTAGAGCATTAGCAATGTTAGACAAAAGATTAGGAAAAAGGAGACTAAAAAATATATATGAAAATATAGAAAAAGAGAATGATTTAGTAAAGAAATTTTATAATATAAGAATTGAATCAGACAATATGATATTAAAGAAAAATGTAGAATAAATGAAATCAATACAAACATAGATAAAGTGAAAGTAAACAAATAATTAATTTATATAGAATTAAAAAAGTTTAATAAATAAAGTTTCATTGATTAGAACATTTGATAATTCTATATCTATGAATGAGATAAAAAATAACATTGAAAATTATAATTAAAAAGGAGTTATTGACTATGAAGAAAACGAATCAATGCATGAAATGTAATTCTGAAAAAATTGTTAGTTGTAAAAATAAAATAGTAAATCTTAGTAATGGTGTAAATATAAATGCTTTTAAAACGGCTATTGCTACAAAATATATATGTTGTGATTGTGGATATTTTGAAGAATACTTTGATGATTTAAGTGACTTAGAATCTATTTTTAATAAATTTTATAAAAGGAGAAATACAAATTATCAAAAATAAAGGTAAAATATAAATAATAAAGAGGAGAAAATATGAAGAAAAGATTGATGTTACTTGTAGGTTTTACATTTATAATAATGATTTTATTTTTCTTTATAAAGATTAATACTAAGATAGTTTCTAATGAAGAATTAAATAAAAAAATTATCTTTGAAATAGAGTCAAAAAAAGAATTAGATTTTTCTAAAGTAGCAAACTTTGATTGGGATACTATGATGATTTTTCATCCATATTCAGATATAAATTCTAAATTTAAGGATGTAAATATAGATAATTCAATTAATACTAGAGATGACATAAATACGATAGTATTTATAAAAAATAATAAGATTGTAGAAATGGTAAATATAGATATAAAATATGATTTTGATAAATACATAAAAAATAAAAAAATAGAGAATAAACATTCTAAATTTAAAGTTAAGGATGAGGAAGATGATTATTATACACTATATTTAGAATAATATAAATTAAAGATAGATGTTTTATATTAAAGGAAGGTTTTTATTTATGATTAAAGATTGTAAAATATGTGGGAAACATTATAGCATATGGGAAAAGTACAGTATTTGGTCAAAGTATAGATTTGATAATTTTAGGTGTAAGTCTTGTGGATCAGAATATAAAATAAAAAAAAATAATGAGTTGTATGTTTTTATTTATTATTTATTAGTAGGTTTTATATTAATAAATATATTTATAGAGTTTTTTAATTTTGGTACTTGGTTAAACTTTATTATGTTTATAATACTGAATTTAATGTTACATGTTATAACACCATTTCTATTATTCTATGAACAAGATTTTAATTTTAATAAAATAAATAAAAATACATAAAAATGCAATTAATACAAATATAAATAAAGTTTCATAATAAATGAAAAAATAAAAAAGAGTGTATTTAGAGAAATATAGTAATTTCAACAGAGACACTCTTTTTTATGAAAAACTATTCTCTAAATGCAAATTTTAAGGCTAGTTTATTTTATACTTATCAAATATTTTATAACTTAAACTAGTATTTTTTGAAAAATATATCCCAAAAATTATAAAAGAAACCAAAAAACACCAATCAGAAATCAGGATACAACCAATTCCTCCAAATAGCCATATTATGCCACATTTAAAAAAAGTAGTTCTGAAATCTTTAATAAGTTTTGATTCATTATAGTTTTTTCTCTGCTCTTTAGGTATACAGTTATATCCACCTATTAAAAACCATGCTTTATTTTTAAATATCAAAAATATAAACGCTACTATAAAAAATATGATAGCCATTGTTAAAGAACCTAAATACAAGTTAAATTCCCCCCTTAGATTTAATAAATTTTATTGAACAATTTAATCTTCTAATTTTGCATATTTATAAATTCTATAGTATACACCTAATTCAGTTGCAACACCAAGTAATATCATTGTAATTACAATAATATATTGATAATTATTTTCTAATACGTAGTTTATACCAGCGATTGATATTAAGCATATTCCGAGCATCATTATATGAGAACTCATGATATCTGCAACTTTATCATTATCATATTTTTTTAAATTCACCCAACATATAAGGCTACCGAGTTTATATTTTCTAATCATCCATCCTGACACAAGACCTAAAATACCTACGATTAAAATTATTATACTTTCTAGCATATTTATAACCCTCCTTAATAAAAATAATATAAGTAAATTATACTATTTTTCAAAAGAATACATAATAATAGTGATTGAATTACGGAGATATTTACATAAGTTACAGAATAAAAGTAAGTTTTCATTAAAAAATATTTCTTGTCATTTAAAAGTAAATTTAATAGATGGTCACGTATAAAGAATAAATTGATTTATAGACACTTTTTTCTTAATTAGTTTTATATAAAAAGGTGTTTGGGTTTAAAGACACAATACATACTATCTATGGCATTATATAAGTATGTGGAAAATAATAAATACTGATTGTTTAAAATTGTAAAAAGACATTGAAGTATTTAATTTATATCACTAATAGATATTTATAAGTAAATGGTATGTCTTTCTTTTTGCTTATATAAAAAGTTTAAATTAAAAATACTTATTAAGGAGTTAATTTATGATTTGTAGGGCTGAATTAAAAGAAAATACACTAAGGCAGTTAAAAGATAATTGGTGGAGAGTAATATTAATTTGTTTAACATATACAATAATTTCCGAATTAAAAAACTTCGATTATGCTTTAGAACAAAATATAAATGTAGTAAATATCGTATTTATTATAATATCTGGACCATTTCAGTTAGGATTTAGTAAATTTATACTGAATTTTATAGAAGACAGATCAAGTGCAAGCTTTAAAGATTTATTTTATGGGTTTACTAGTATAAAGATTTTTATTAAATCGATGGTTATAAATTTTATAATAGGATTTGGTGCTATTATAGGGATGATGTTACTAATAATTCCAGGGATAATATGGTTGCTTATGTTTTCGCAGATATACTTTATTTTAGTGGAGAATCCTAAAATAAGTATAATGGAATGTTTAATAGAAAGTTGTGAACTTATGAATGGATTTAAATCAGAGTTATTCATATTACATTTGAGTTTTATAGGATGGGCTATAGTTTCTTTAATTACCTTTGGAATAGGGTTTTTATGGTATGTTCCATATTACGAGGTTACATTAGGCAATTTTTATGTGAAGTTAAAAGAAATAAATGAAAATAAATATCTTGATGAATATTAAAAATGTATAACTATGTTCATTGGTGATTAGTTCCAAATATATAAGAAGAACTATTCTTAAAAAACGTATTTCAAGAGTAGGATTAAAATATCTATTAAAATCAACTTATTTGAATTTTAATTAATAAAAATACGAAATCTAAAGGTGAAGGGGTGTATTAAATGGAAGTAACAAAAATAGATAATATTTATATCCAAAATTTATTAGATAAACTAGTAAATGAACATGGCATGAGTTCAGAATTATTATCTAATTTATTGAATGTAGATATTGAGGTAATAAAAAATTATAAAGAATCTGAAAAGGATCTATTTTCAGATTTTGATAAATTTAATTTATTTACAACACAGATTTTAATGTTGGAGCAAATCAGTTTAAATAAACCTGATTTTAAGTTAAGAACTTATTTGTATATTTTAATAGATGGATATAAGTTAACAACCAAATCAATTGCTAAATTTGCTAATGTAGATGAACAATTACTTGTAGATTTTATTAATGATAAAGAGATTTCTATAGATGTTAAGTATAATCTTAGCTCAACTGTTATGTCTTTATTAATGATATTTAAGAAAATAGAGCCAAAATTTAATTAATTCTTAAAACACATTTAAAAATAAAATCAAAACCCTTAGAATCCATTTATTTTGGATTTTAAATGCTTTGATTTTATTTTTAATACTAACTATACTTTAAAGTAAAATTTAAAGATAACTAGTAAAAAAGCCCTTAGAATCCATTTATTCGGATTCTAAGGGCTTTAACTTTATTAAAAACATCTAATTGTCCTCTAAAGTGAATTTTTAATATTAATTAGTCTTTATTTTGGTAGCATAGTTAAAAAAATATAAAATAGTAGCAATAAGTGAACTAATAAAAGTTATATAAAAACCATAATGAGCTGTTCTAAAACTTATGACTATATCTAATTTACCTGTTATTGTAAGTATATGCCATGTTAAAAATAAGTAAAGACAATTAATAGGTATTAATGTCAAAGATATAAGAGTAAATAATCTTAATAACATAGAATTATTTTTTAGTCGTAATAGAATTAATGATGCAATAAAACTAATGACCATAATTGGTGAGCTAAAAAACCATAAAATTCCATTAGTATAATCTACGTTTTTATCAAAGAAAAACCAAGGTAAAAAGATACCTAGAACACTTACAATTAGTAAAAAAAATATCAATTTTTTTGTATTAAACATTTTATTTTTCAACCCCTTTTATAAATGTGTATATTATAGAAATTATAACAAACAATAATTTAAAAAATTATTATTTAAGAAATATATATAAACTTATTTAAATATATCTAGTAAAAAAGCCATTAGAATCCATTTATTTAGATTCTAATGGCTTTAACTTTATTAAAAATACCTAACTGTCCTTTAAAGTGAAATTTTAAGAATTGTTAAAGAAAATTTTGATTTGTAGACACTTTTTTATCAATTAATTTTTTTATATCTTTGTCATTTATGAGGTATAAAGTTAAATAAAAGTACTATTGGAACTGCTATTATCATATACAAAATAAAATTTAAAGTTGGATTTTCTAAACCTACTCTACCTCGCACTATAAAAAATATAAGTACAATTGAACTATAATATATCAGTGAATAAATAGTATTCTTTTCTTTATATAATGCATTGCAATTTTTACATTTTAATTTACTAAAAAATGAACCTTTTAATCTATCACTAAGTGTAAATTTATAATTACATTCAGTACAGTTTTTCATAAAATTTCCTCCGCTTAACTTTATTTTAAATATAAGTATTATATAAAGTAAAATTTAAGTAATAGTTGAATTTTTTATTCTTAAATTTAATCATTTTTATTATTTAGAAAATATTGATAAAATAATGAACTAAATCCTCCTATTACAGATAATATTGATCCTATTATTCTAATATTTGCTGTTGTAGATTCGATAATCCACTCATATGTAGAAGTATCCATTGTTCCACCTATTAATTTAATAGCAATTTCTCCCAACGTATAGCCAAACAAAGGAGATACTAATATTAAAATTAATCCTATTATAAATAGATTAGTTTTAATATTTTTATTTTCCATACAAATATCCTCCTAATTTTAATTATAAATTTTTTATATTCATCAAAGTATTCATTTTTTCTTTTCTTTTATTTTTTCTCTTATCTTAACAAATAATAAGTACTATGCTTATAACTATAATAATAAGTGGTGCCGCTATATCAAGTAGAAAGTCTATAATGAGGCATCGATAATAACTCCTGTTCCATACGCTAGCATCTCAGCCGCACCCTGCATCTTCTACTATTCTGATCTTCTATTTTCCATATACTAATATAATGACATAGATAATATATTTTATATATTAAAGTTATAACTTTCATAAAAAATATACTAAATTATTTTCGAATATATCCATACCAATTTCTTTCAAATTATATATAACTTAGTTTATTTTTCTTTTAAATTTGAACTTTTCTTTACTAACTACTGTCTTTAAACTAAATACACTAATTTATATTTAAAAAAGATACAAGGTAAAACAATATATAGATAGAAAATGTATAAATTTATCAGTATTTACATATTATTTCATTTCATTTTATAACATTTTACTTTAAAATGATATATTATGATAAGAAAATATATTATTTGACAAAAAATATATTTTTTTCTATTAAACTCAGTGATATATATTTGATATTAATGTAAGTATTATAAATATAAGCTTAAGTTATATATCTAAATAAATACAAAGTCAAACCTTTGTTGCTAATAATATAACAATTTAAATAATCGATATTTAGTAAAAAGATAGAAAATATAAAACTTCAAATGATAAATTAAATTTAAACATCTTATAAATTACATTGTTATTTGTAGAAATAAGGAAATAGGGGGAGGGAGTTTGTATCGAAGAATTTATCTATCCAATTTTACGATAATAGAATTTAATTTAAACTAACACATATTAGCATCCAAATTTAAATAATAGATACTTTGAGATGTATTCTGTATGTGGTCACCTAGAATACATGGAGTTAGTGGTGAAACCGGCTATGTAAAAATTATCTTATCGTACTTATTAAAAATAAGTAGGATAAATATATCATAAAAAGAGAGGGGATGTAATGTGAGAAATAAACAAAATAAACTATTTTGTACTATTTTACTTATAGTTTCTATTTTAAGTAACTCTATTAGTTATTCATTTGCTAATACATTAAAAGATGCATCAAAAACTATTGATTCTGAGATAATTTCTACAGATGTAGTAAATGAAAGTAATTCTGAAAAAAATGATACTACTGATACAGTAGAAGAAAAAAATTTGGATAATAAAAATAAAGAACTAGAGGATATCAAAGATGAAAAAAATGATATGGATCATTCTATAAATATATCTAATAATTCAGATAGTACGAATAAGGATAAATTATTAAGTGTATCAAAAGCGACACTTACAACACGCTTTAATATGTCAGAAGTAGTATCTAAAAATAAATTTATATATGAATTAGAGTATAATATTGATTCATCAAATAAGCCTTTAAAGCTAAAGATAAATATTCCTTTTAATTTAGTAAATATTATATCTAGCTCTAGCAATGATGATATATTAGATAAAGAAATAACTGATGAAGGTATTGTATATACAATAAAAAAAGGTGATAATTTATCAAATAAAATTACTCTAAATTTAGAGTTTAATGACAATACTTCTGATAATACTAATTTACAACTTAAATCTAATATAATTAGTGAGTCTGGTTCAATTATAACTACTAATAGTAGCCCAAGTATAAAATTGATAAAGCCTCTTAAGAAATTTAGTATTACTACTAATAAAAGTATTTTAAAACCAAATGAAGAATTTGAGTATAGAATAAGTTATGAAATGGATAATATAGGGCAACAAGAAACATCTATAAAAGTAACGATACCTTCTGAACTAGAAGTTATCGAATTTAAAAATAAGGAAGCGAATGAAAATATAATTGATGAAACTTATGAAAATGGGACAATCATTTATAAACTAAAAACAAATAGTTCTAGGACAATAATAAAAGATAATTTAAAAATAAATGTAAAATTTAAAAATGCTTTACCAGATACTTCTACTGCATCTGTGCATGCATCCATAAATTATCCTTCAGAGTATACTATTTCAAGCATACCAGTTATATTTAGAAATTCAAAGTTAAGTATATCAGCATCGAAGCTAACTGTAACAGAAAATGATAATTATTCTTATAGTTATAATATACAATATAAAATACTTGGGAACGCAACTGATTCTTCAAGCATTCATATTGAGTTTAATGAAAATATAAAGTTCAAAGAAAACTCAATTATTTTAGGCGATGAAATAGAAAGTGTGAATTATTTAAATAATAAACTAATAATAAAATTAAAACATTCTGTAAGTGATATTACCGGAAGTATAAAAATTCCAGTTGAATTTAAAGAACCTTCAACTAACGATATAGGTAAAATAACAGCATTTGTATCATTAGAAAATAGTGGTGTACAATCAGAGCAGGTTGAATCTGAAGAAACTATAGCACAAGTAAATACAGGTATAAAGCTATCTAAGCAAAAAGTAGGATCTAGTGTAATTGTTAAAGATAATGGTATAGCAGAATATGATATAACGATATCTAATGACACTCGAGTTAATTTAAATGGATTTTCTATTATAGATGTTTTGCCAAATAAAAATCTTGAGTTTATAGGATATAATGTTAAAAGCTCAGGAAATGAGAATGCTTCTATCGGAACTTTTAATTATAATAAGCAGGAAAAAGAAATTGAATTTAAAATAAATAAAAATATATCTGATTCTAGAGTTACTTTAACTATAAAGGTAAAGTATCTAGACTTAGTAGATAGTGAATTTATTTTGAATACAGCCAAATTATATGATAAAAAAAGTAATCTCTTAACAAGTGTAAAATGTAATAATCAAGTTAGAGATGAAGCAGAAGGACTTTTTTTTGGTAAAAGGAGAGCCTCGAAACCGACTGTAGGTTATGAAGGAACTAGTATCTGGAATATAGTAATGCAAAATCCAACATCTAGAATTTTAGATAATCTTACGGTAGAGGATACTTTCCCTCATCATATGAGATTAAATAAAATAGAGCTCGGAAAATATAAAGTTCAAAATAATAGTGATTTATCTGGTATAAATAATATGAGTATGGATGTATATATATCAACAAAACAAAATTCTAATTACATTCATTATTTAAATATTTCAGGTAATGAGATGATATTTGGTACAAATACAATTCATAATATAGAGAAACAGTTTACAACAGATGAAAACTATATAACAAAAATAAAAATTGTAATAAATAATCCTGTTTCAGAGCTTATATATTCAAAACCTATAAGATTTTATACACAAATACAACCAAGTTATGAAAATGGCACTACTTTACAAAGTGGGACAATACTAACTAATAAAGCTGACTTTACAAAAACAGAGTCCGGTATTAAATCAAAATCAGTAAGCAAAAGTGATTCAGTTGAGTATATAAGGGCTTACAATGCAAATATTTCTAAATCCATTGTTGGAGATATGCCAAAAAAAATAGGAGATTTATTAAATTATAAAATAGTACTTTCATCTACTGTAAATGAAAATTTACCTAATCCGATTATATGGGATAGTTTGCCGCATAATATAGATGTACTAGAATATGATATAGAAATAACTGATAGAAAAGGAACTAGTATATTAAGTAAAGATGAGATAAATAATATTATGACTTTTGAAAAAGATAAAATTAATAATATTATTAGATGGAAATTTAAATATATACTTCCAGAATCTAGTAGGATTGTTATAAATTTAAAAACAAAAATTAATAGTATTGAACATGAAATTAAAAATAATGTAGGGGTTTCTACAATAGATATACCGTTTGTTCAAGGTGTTCAATCAACAGATTTTCCACAGAATAATAGAGTAGAAGATGGTGTTGACTATGATGGTAATATACAATATGGTGATTTATATGTCAGTTCAAGTGCTTCATTAAATTTCGTAGAGAGTATGAATGCTACATTAAGTAAATATTCAAAATTAGAAAATCAAAACAATTTTACTAAAAATGAATTATTAGCAAAAGATGGAGATATAGTAAACTATAAATTAGAAGTAAATAATAATTCTAGTAATACACTTAAATTAACTGATATTAATGATATTTTACCAACAAAAAATGATAAAAATCCTATTTTAGATTATAATAAAAATTCACAATTTGATGTTAAATTAATTGAAAATAGTATATTAGTGAAAGATAGTTTAGGTAATGTAATAACTAATTATGATACATTTTATAGTTTAGGTAATAATCCAATAAGATTATCTTCCGATGGAAAAACTATGATTGGAAAAGATATCTGGGATGATAAATATCATAAAGATGTAAAGTCTATAAAAGTACACTTTAAAGATTTAGAATTAAATGCTAAAGATAAAATAACTATAGAATATTCTGTAAAGATACCAAATAAAACAAGGAAAAATTTAAAGGCTATTAATAATTTTTCAGCGCAATTTGAAGAAAATGGAAAAAAACTTTATCCATTGTTATCTAATAACGTTATAGTAAAAACAAAAAATTATATTTTTGTACCACCAACAGAGCCTGATAAGCCTGTTGTACCACCGACAGAGCCAGACAAGCCTGTTGTACCACCAACAGAGCCTGATAAGCCTGTTGTACCACCGACAGAGCCAGACAAGCCTGTTGTACCACCAACAGAGCCTGATAAGCCTGTTGTACCACCAACAGAGCCTGATAAGCCTGTTGTACCACCGACAGAGCCAGACAAGCCCGTTGTACCACCAACAGAGCCTGATAAGCCTGTTGTATCACCAACAGAGCTTGATAAGCCATTTAAAATAACAATAGACGATATTACAAATGAAAAATTGAATCCTAAAACAGGAGATGACTCTTTATTAATTTACATCGGTGCAAGTGCAATTTGCTTGATACTCTTTAGTATAATTAATAGAAAAAAACAAATAAAAGATAAATAATATAAAAAGCTTTAATAAAAATATTTTTATTAAAGCTTTTTATATTAAAACCGAACTTATTAGCCATTATAATATTTTATATTAAATTTTACTTAAATATCTATAAACTGAAATTTAACTACTAATTGATTTTATATTTATCAAATATTTTATAACTAAAACTAGTATTTTTTGAAAATATATATTACTCAAACTATAAAAGATATCCAAAAATACCAATTAGAAATCAGTATATAACCAATTACTCCTAATATCCATATTAGACCATACTTAAAAAAGTAGTTCCGAAATCCTTACTAATGTTTTGTTTATTCATAATTTTTTCTTTGATCTTAAATAAGATAGTAAATGTAATAGAGATATCATCATCGGGGTATCAGGTAATTCGGAAGACATAATAAAATATATATCAAAAATAGAATTAGTTAATGGATAAAGTGGATTAGTAGATGCTGTAAGTATAAGTCATATAGCAGCGGAAAATAATATATCTATAATACTAACTAATAACAATGGAGATATCCCATAAGGTAAAGATTTTATAAAATATGAATATATGCAACAATCTTATATTATAGGAGGATTAAATGTGGTTTCCAAAAAACCAGAAAATGATTTATCAAGTATTACAAATAAAAAGACAATAGATAGAATTTCAAGTGAAGATAGAACTGAAACCAATTCAAAAGTAATAAATAAGTTTTATTTATTACTTTTGAATAACTTATATGTAACTAAAAATGGATTAAAAAATGAAAATGAATTAGTAGATTCGTTAACCGTAGGTGTACTAGGCGCAAGAGAAAAATCACCAGTAATGTTAGTTGCAAATAAATTATCTAATTCTCAAAAGGATATAGTAAGTAAAAAGAAGTTTAAAAAGATAACTAAGATTGGTGTAAATGGCAACGAGAGTGCATTTGATGAAATAAAGAAACTAACAAGAAAAAAATAAAAAAGTAAGGCTTAATTAAGCCTTACTTTTTTATTTTTTTCTACATATTTAATGTCATTTAAAAATAAGCACATATCATTATTACTGATACTATCCCAAATATGAAATAAATTATCGTAAAGATGCTTATAGCTGTAGGTTCTATGCAATCCAGAAAAAGCTAGGGCAATTGAAAAATAATAAATTCTATTTATATCGTTAGATTTTATATATTTATATACTTTAGGATTTGAATAATAATTATATTCGGCTTTTAAAGATTTTTTTAGTTTTTTTAGTATGTTCATAGCCTCTTTATTATCTCTTTTAGATAAATATGCTAAAGCATGATTAGATTGTGAAATATAATAATTTATATTTTCTATAATTTCATATTTAAAAATAGTTCTTTTATTAAAGTATAAAATCATATAAAACACCTCTCTAATGAAGTGTACCTTGAATATATAACCTAAAAATAAAAAGTTATATATTCAAGATCTTATATTTATTCAATTTTTAGCCATCCAATACGCAATACTTATTTTATTAACTCCAAGTAACCACTTGGATGGAAATAGTATACGTCTTTAGTTTCTTTATTTATAAAATATCCCAGATCAGTTTCTATATCTGGAAGAAAAGTATATCCTTTTAATCCTTTTTCTTTTAGAACGTTAAATACGTTTTCATCACCTTGATATACATAATTAATTTTATTATTATTTTTAACTAATATATTTAAAGCATCTTCTTTAGTTAGACTTCTAACTTCATGAACAGCGTTATTTAATTTTATGTCTAGTGCATATATATCGCTGTTTATATTTCCTCCTATTAATAATCCACTGCATAGTATTGTAGCCATAACAACTGCTCTTTTCATGGGTCTAACCTCCTATTTATTAAGTATTTATTTTATAGTTAAATAATATCAAGAAAACATTTATTAAAAAAGACTATAATTTTACGAAATTTTCTGATAATATATTGAGTATAGGGTCAATATATCTTCTTTATCTAAAGAGTCATGAAGGTTTATATATTTAATAATATCAAAATCAATTCTATTGTTTAAAGATTCTCGTAGATTATTTTTAAAAATTGTTTTGCTTAATCCAAATAAGTATAATAATCTCTTTTATATTTATTATCGCTTAAATCTTCATATAATATTTTATTAACTTATTTATTATCAATATCACCAATAAGGCTATTATTAGCGTTACTGAATGTGATATCCATTTATTGTTTCACTCTGGTAAAATCCATATAAATCTGATTTCATACTAGATAAACACCCAATCATTAATAAAGTAATAATTAAACACAATATAGAAAGTGATTTTTGGTATAAATTTATTACACCATCTATAATTCTAGATTTATAACAATTTTAAATGTTGATTATATTAAATAATGTTCTATATTTTTTAAATTTCAAATAAATAATAAAAATAGACTATAAGATTTAACTTATCTTTAAGTTATTATTTAAGATAAAAGTTAAAGCCCTTAAAATCCATATAAATGTATTTTAAGGGCTTTTTTATTTAATATATCTTGTATTATTTTTGTATAGAGTTTTGTAACTTTATAATATTTTATAGCTAAAAGTACTCAATTTTCTAGAAAACAATGTCATGACCTAAAAATAATTTATAATAGATATATCTTAGTCAATTTTATATTCGCCGATTACAGTTTTTCCATCTTTTTTGTAAACCGGAATTATTCTAGGACCTTCTTTTTCTCTCTTTTCCATATAAGCAAGTGCTTCTTCTGGGTTATTAGGTTGGTTTGTTTTATCATATAAGTCAGTCTTTTTCACATATCCTTCTACATCATTTAAACCAACAACTTCCATTAAATCAGGTTCTTTCCATTCACCATTGCCCTTATCAATATAAGTTCCATAAGTTTCACCATTATTATTAGTTTCAAAATATCCTCTAATTGTATCGATTGTTTTATATATTTTGTTATTATCAGCTGAACTTATAGTAAATATTCCATATCCTACTATTAAAATAGATATGGATAATCCTACTGCATATAGCTTTAACTTCATTAAATCACCTTCTTTAAACTATTTATTTTTAATAAATTGTTAGTATGATTTTTTATTTTTATTCAATGATTTCAATATTATCTAAGTTAAAATCAATTTTGTATTGTCCAATTATAGTTTTACTATCATTTTTATATAAAGGTATCAATCTATATTGAGAAAATGATTTTGATCTCTTATTTTGAAGTCTAATAGCATCTTCTGGATTATTAGGTATTTCACCATACAAATCATCTATTTTTATATAACCTTCTACATTGTTTAACCCTACTGCTGCTATCATATTTTTATTTTCATACAATTGTTGTCTTTCTTCTAACTCTTCCTTTGGTATATCTATATTTCTTTTTGCAGCACTTACTTTTGGACTAGGAATTGCTGAAAATGGTACGTATTTTCCTGTAGCTCTGGTATATAAATGATTCGTTGATTTTGTGTAATAACTCCCGGAAGTTGTAGTATAATTAGCCATTCTTGAAAAACCGACCATAGAACCATTATTATAGTACCAATCAGAAGTTGAAACAACTCTATCTGAGTTATTATATAAATTAACATGGCTTCCCATGTATCCAGAAGGAACAGCTCCAGAAAGAGACCTTATAAGATTGCTTCCATAAGCCCTTTTTTGATTAGACACATAAGCAGCTGTAGCTTGGTTTTCATATGTTTTGCCATCATGAGTTTTTTTAGATTTAGCTCCTGATGCTGAAGAATCTTTAGTTTGAATAGAATTGATTTCATTATTGATTGTGTTGCTTCGTTCAATTGCATAAGTATTATTTGAAAATAAAATCAAAGATGCAATAATGAAGGCAGTTGTTTTATATTTTTTTATTTTTGTCATAGATATCCTCCTTAGTACATTTTTATAAGAAATGTTATTTAATATAAAGACGAAAGAATTCTTCATTATGTGACAAATTTATATTTTTCTATAAATTATTTAAATGAATCTATAAATTGCCACTTAATGATAGGTTGGTTTTATAGATTATTTTTATTTTATATATTATATAATCCTTTAGTATTTTAAAAGAAAAGGAGACAAAATATGAAAAGAATTAGTTTTTATTTAATTTTAATGATTTTAAGCTTATCTATGATAGGATGTACTTCAAATAAAAAAGAAGGTCAAAACCAAATTACTAACTCTAACAAAAAACAAGAAAAAGAATATGACAAAAAAAGTGAGACTATAGAAGATTTGCTAAATAATCCTATAGTTAAATCTCAATTAGAAAAAACGATGACAAAAGAACTGACTATATCTGCAGATGGAAATAATTTAATTTACACTCATAAGCAACCAGAACAAATCGAAGTAAATGAAGAAGTTATAAAAGTGCTAAAAAAGGGTGTAAGTCAACAAGAAGAATCATTTAAAGCAATGGGACAAAAGTTTTTGAAAGATGTTGATGCTAATGAAATAAAAATTATATTAAAATATACTAATGCAGATGATTCAGAAATATATACTCATGAAATTATTTGTAAAAATTAATATTTTGCCACCGATAGTTACTAGTAAAACTAAACTTACTATAAGTATATTTTTATAATTATTTTACATACTTGGATTAAATGAGTAATTATATTAAAAATTATAATGCCCTTAAAATCAATTTATTTTGATTTTGGGGCATTATAATTTTTATATACATTATGATATTTTAATATTGTATTATCTTCAAACTCTTTTATTTTTCCTTTTATCAATAATCTTTAATACTAACGATACTAAATATAGAAGTATATAGATTGAAATAATTTTAAAGATGATAAATAATATCCATATCCAAGCATTCTCCAACATATCAAAATTTCTCTCCTATTCTTTATTATTACTTCATTTATTTTTTCAAAGGTTTAATTGATAAATTCAATCTTTAAATATCTTGTCGAGCCTATTTTTTTGCTCTACTACAATTAATTCATCTAGTTTTTGACTAAGATATATCACATCATAACTTAATATATTTTTTTTAATACATATTAAATCTAACTGTTCTTTTAGATATTTAATTTGTTCTTCTCTATTCAATAAAATCATCCCCCTAATGACTTTCTTTGAATAATAACAAAATTATCTTATAAATTATCTATTTTTCATAACTTTAATGATTAATATTTATATTTAGAACAATTCTACTTGATATAATAGTAAAATATATAAGAATATCATAAGTCCTTAAACTCTTTCCTTATTTAAAAAACTATTTATTATGTTATAAAGTTGAATCCTGGAAAGTTTGGATAAATAGAGTGTGCTATAAAATAAAGGCTTATAATACTTTTTACATATTATTTGTAAAGGGGAAGATTAACTATGGTTTTAAAGAAAAAAATATTAGCTGGACTATTAGGATTAGTAATTATAGCACCTATATCTGCACAAGCATATTCCGGAGTGCAAGATAGTTACATAACTGGAAAGAATAGGTATGAAACTGCAGGTCTTATAGCAGATAAACAGAAGTATACGACAGCAATTTTAGTAAATTCAGATAGTTCATTATCTGATGGATTAAGTGCAAGTGGTTTAGCTGGAGCTTTAAATTGCCCGATACTTTTAGTCAAAAAAGATAGTATACCAACGGATACAATAAATAGACTAAAAGGAGTAAACAAGATTTATATAATTGGTGGAAATAATGCAATATCAAAGAATATAGAAGATACATTAAAAAATAAAAAAATGATTGTTGAGAGAATACAAGGTAAAGATAGAATTGAAACAAGTTATAATGTAGCAAAAAAAATTAATTCATTTAATAAAACTGATAAAATATTTTTAGTAAACGGATATAAGGGCGAAGCGGATGCAATGAGTGTAGCTCCGATATCTGCAAGAGATAAGTCACCTATTATATTAACTAATGGAAATAAAATTTCATTTGATGCATCTAAAATAAATTCTTATGTAATAGGTCAAAGCAGTGCAATGAGTCAGGAAATTGTAGACAAAACAAAAAGTAATAGAATTGGTGGGGCAAATAGATTTGAAACTAATAAAAAGGTAATAGAATATTTTTATAAAAATCCTACAGAATTTTTCTTAACAAAAGGATATAGCTTAGTTGATTCTTTAACGATTTCACCAATAGCGAAGGACAAACCAGTTGTTTTAGTACATAATAATTCAGACAAGAGTATATTAAAAAATGCAGTTAAGTTTACAGCAATCGGTGGAATAGATAAAAATACACTGCAGCAAGCAATTAATGCGATGACTGCATCAAACCCTTCAGGAAATACGTCTTTATCTAAAGACTGGAAAGATAACCAAATTCAAATTAATGGAAAAGTATTAAAACTTCCTATTAAATTAAAGGATTTAAATAATTTAGGATATACTCTATCTAAAAAAGATCCATTTATAATTAATCCAGGACAATCTGTTACAGGAACATCATTAAAAAATAAAGCTGGAAATTATATTACAGGAGTATATTCAAACTTATCAGATAAACCAATAGATATAAAAGATTCTTGGTTAACTGTTGTAAATATTCCTTTTAATAACTCAAATAAAACAATAGATGTTGTATTTCCAGGTAATTTAAAATTCGGAGCAACAATAGATAATGTTAAATCAGTATATGGAAATCCTAGCAAAGTATCTGGCGATAAAGGCTTTTCTAAATTAACATATACAGTAAGTATACATAAATATCTTGAACTTACTTTTACAAATTCTAAATTAAGTGGATATTATTTATCTGATAGATAAAATGTAATAGAAACAAGGCTTGCTTTAGCCTTGTTTCTATTATATTTTAAAAGATATATATTACTACTTTAAATTCATCTTATATTGCTTATATTTCCTATACATTCTGTACAAATAAAAAAATCATTATATTCTTTAAGTTCTTTTGATTTATCACAAAATAGACATCTTTTTTTACTTTTTGTTATGATAACAGCGTTATCAATTAAGTTTATGTTTAATGGTTGATTTTCTTTAAAATTCAATTCATTTCTTATTTCTTTTGGAATTACTATTCGCCCTAATCCATCTAATTTACGCTCAATGCCTTTGTTACTCATCAAAACCTCTCCTTTTTAAATCTTTATAGTAATAGTTTTAACTTTTATTATTTATTTTTATAAAATTAAATTTTTACACTATGAATAAACTGAGTTACTTATTATTTTTTATATGCTTATATAATGCCATAGATAATATATCTTATATATTTAAATCATAACTTTCCTTAAAAAATATATTAAATTATTTTAGAATATCTCCATACTAATTTCCTTCAAATTTTATATATAACTTAGTTTATTTTTCTTTTAAATTTGAACTTTTCTTTACTAACTACTGTCTTTAAACTAAATACACTAATTTATATTTAAAAAAGATACAAGGTAAAAACAATATATAGATAGAAAATGTATAAATTTATCAGTATTTACATATTATTTCATTTCATTTTATAACGTTTTACTTTAAAATGATATATTATGATAAGAAAATATATTATTTGACAAAAAATATATTTTTTTCTATTAAACTCAGTGATATATATTTGATATTAATGTAAGTATTATAAATATAAGCTTAAGTTATATATCTAAATAAATACAAAGTCAAACCTTTGTTGCTAATAATATAACAATTTAAATAATCGATATTTAGTAAAAAGATAGAAAATATAAAACTTCAAATGATAAATTAAATTTAAACATCTTATAAATTACATTGTTATTTGTAGAAATAAGGAAATAGGGGGAGGGAGTTTGCATCGAAGAATTTATCTATCCAATTTTACGATAATAGAATTTAATTTAAACTAACACATATTAGCATACAAAATAAAATAATAGATACTTTGAAATGTATTCTGTATGTGGTCACCTGGAATACACGGAGTTAGTGGTGAAACCGGCTATATATAAACATAAATTAGATCATACATCTGGAGTGTAAATACAATCTGATAAAGCAAATGTAAATATTTATGAAACATTTACATATAAAATTTTTTACAGATTACATAATAATGCAGAAAAGACATGTAATTTAGTAGTTAATAATCTAAATGGATTAGAAATTTTAATATATTAAAAAATGATATTATTACCCTAATCTAGATTGGAAAATAAATAATATTATATTAAACTATGGAGGAGAAATATGTTAAAAAAGAAATACGACAGAGTAAAAAAAATTGTTATATTGTCATTAATTTCATCAATAGTAGCTCAATCAATGCCAATAAATGTATTAGCAATGGAAGATAAAATAAAGAATGTGGATTTAGAAGAAAAATCAGAGAATAAATTTTTAGACAAAGATAAAGAAGATAGTGATGTAATATCTAGTACAGACAAAGATAAAGAAGATAGTGATGTAATATCTAGTACAGACAAAGATAAAGAAGATAGTGAAGTAACGTCTAGTACAGGCAAAGATAAAGAAGATAAAGAAGATAGTGAAGTAACGTCTAGTACAGACAAAGATAAAGAAGATAGTGAAGTAACGTCTAGTACAGGCAAAGACAAAGATGATAAAAAAGATATAAATAGTGTTAGTTTGGGAAATATTTCGATTGAGGTTGATCCAGAATTAGGAAAAGACTTCCGATACGGTGAAGCAATAGATATAAATATTAAATTCACAGCTGTGGGAGATAGATACGGTAATATACCTCAAAATACAATAGTACGATTAAATATTTCAAGTAGTGCGATAGATTACTCTAAAATACAAGTATCACCACAGAATCATGCTATTGAGTTAATTAAACATCCAGATAAAAATTATGTCGAAGTAAAATTTAATCAAGATTTTAAATTTGATAGGAGTTTAAATCTTTCAATAATGACGAGCATTAAGTCACATAAAGGAACTTATAGTATAAGCTCTGAATTAGTTGATAAAGATGGTAATATAACTAATTTACCTCTTAAAGATGGAGTGGCAGATGAGACATTAAATGTTGTACCAGCAGATTTTGGAGTTACTGGATGGTTAGATCCATTTTGGGATGGAGAAAATTATATAGGTAGAGGAACACTAAATAATGGAGATATAGGAGGCATTTTTAATCCAAAGACAAATGAAATAAAGATAAAAGCAACGTTAACTGCTAAAAAAGATGTAGATAATATTAATACTATTATAACTCTAGATAGTGGACAAAGCGTAGACAAAAAGAGCATAAGTGTAATAGATATAAAGACTAATAATGAAATAACAGATAGATTAAGCATTACAGCAACAGATAACTTAATAGAATTTAATACAGGTAGAATTGTAAAAAATACTCAGTACTTAATAAAATTTACTGCGATAGTTGATAGCTTTGATAAGGTTTATACAACAGACTTTAAATCGATTGCTTCAAATGGAGAGATAGGTGGATTCCCTATTAAATCAGGATTTAGAATGAATACTGGTGGAGCTGTTCCAACATTAAAAGCAAATAATTTGATAACTTATAAGAACATACCCATAGATTTACTAGAAGATGTAGTTGCTACTGATATTGAAGATGGTAACATTACCAATAAAATAGTAGTAAATGATTCATTACTAGATTTGTCTAAGGAAGGTACATATAAAGTTACTTATATTGTTCAGGATAGTGACTATAATTCCGTTATGAAAACTGTAGATGTTATAGTTTTGAGTAATGATGAACCAATTATTAGAGGAGCTAGCAATAAGACTATAAAAATAAATGAAGTAGATTCATTTAATAAATTAGATGGTGTGATAGCGGAAGATAATCAAGATGGTATTATAACTGACAGAATAACTATAAGTGGTGAAATAGGAAAACCAAGTCCTGGTTCTAATAAAACATATAAATTAACCTACTCAGTAACAGATAATCATAAAAATACTACGAGGGTAGTTAGAGAAATAACAGTAACGAATCAATTTCCAACGATATCAGGACTTAATGAAGTTGAAATAAGAAAAGGTAAGAATTTCGACTTAAAAAATGGGATAACTGCACATGATGAGGAAGATGGAAATATTACAAAAAATATAGTATTACCAAAAACTGATATAACAAAGCTAGATCTAGGAAAGCACAGTATAGAATATACTATAACAGATAGCGATGGAAATACTACTAAAGAAACTAGAGTAGTAAATGTATCAACAAATGAGCCTCCTACTATAAATGGTGCAAATGATGTAACAATCAAACTTGGTGAAGTAGATCGATTTGGCTTATTAGATGGAGTAATGGTAACTGATGACCATGATAAGGGATTAATTCCTATAGTAAAAGGAATAGTTGGTAAACCAGTTGCTGGATCTAATAAAACATATATTATAGTATATACAGTAACAGATAGTGACGGGAATACTACTATTGCAAAACGAAAAGTAACAGTAACTAATCAATTTCCAACTATATCAGGACTATCTGATATATCTATAAGAAAAGGATATACAACAAATCTACAAGCTGGAGTATTAGCAAATGATACAGAAGATGGCAATATTACAGCTAGTATAGTATATCCAAAAACCGATTTAACTGGACTTTCTGTTGGCAATCATGATATTAAATATACAGTAACAGATAGTGATGGGAATACTACTATTGCAAAACGAAAAGTAATGGTAAGAAAAGATTCTCCTGAATTAAATGGTTCTCCAAATATAAATGGAGCAAATGATTTAAGTATAAAAAAAGGGTCTGCGTTTGATAAAAAAGCTGGAGTAACAGCTACTGATAAAGAAGATGGAGATATTACTAAGAACATACAAATTTCTGGAACCGTAGATGTTAATACATCAGGTGAATACGAGTTAATATACTCTGTAACAGATTCATTTGGAAATACTACGACTGTTAAAAGAGTCATATCTGTATTAGAAGATATAACTGTTGTACCACCAACAGATCCGAATATACCTGTTGTACCACCAACAGATCCGGATATGCCTGTTGTACCACCAACAGATCCGGATATGCCTGTTGTACCACCAACAGATCCAGATATACCTGTTGTACCACCAACAGATCCAGATATACCTGTTGTACCACCAACAGATCCGGATATGCCTGTTGTACCACCTAAAGCACCATCTAAAGTAAATAAACCATTTAAAATAACAATAGATGATATTACAAATGAAAATCTGAATCCTAAAACAGGAGATGACTCTCTATTAATCTATATCGGTTCAAGTGTAATTTGCTTGATACTTTTTAGTATAATTAATAGAAAAAAACTAAATAAAAAATAAATAATATAAATAGCCTTAATAAAAACATTTTTATTAAGGCTATTTATATTAAAATGGAACTAATTAGTCATTATAATATTTTTATTAAATTCTATTGTAACATCTATAAATTTTGATTGTTTTATAATTAAATAATATTCATCAGAAAAGGCTATGATTTTACGGAATTTTCTGATAATATAGTAGATATACTAATAGTATATTATTTCTTAGAATAAAAAGGATGTGTTGAGAAATGAAAAAAATATTAATACCAATTGATGGAACTGAAAGAAGTCTGCAATCTTTAGACTTTGTATTAAATACATTTCCTAAAGATTCTGTAGAAATAACATTAATGAATGTTAAAGAATTAATATTAACGAACACTATTGTACTGTGTGAGGAAATGAAATATTCAGAGAGAATAGGTAACAATATATTAAAAAATATGAAGGATAAACTTATAGGATATAAAGTTGATACATATTTTTCATTTGGATATCCAGGTAATGAAATAATAGAAAAATCAATAAATGAAAAATATGATGCAATAATTATGACTAAATCAACAAAGAAAAACTTTATAGATTCGATTGGATCAGTAACATCTCATGTAGTTAAGAAGGCTAGATGTACAGTAATAATAGTTCCTGAATATAGTAGTCTATATTCAAATTAAATAAAAAGAAAAAATAAGGCTTAAATAAGCCTTATTTTTTTATTTTCATTATAAATACAATTTATCTCTTATATTAATGTTATTAATGGTAATAACTGATTTTTAAATAAGGAAAAAATATATAAATACAATTTAACTTTTCTAAAATAGATAACTCTAATCAGGATATAAATTTGTATTAGAAATTTATATTTATATAGCGGTAAAAAAGATAGCAGAAATCTAAAAATATACTGCTATCTTCTTTACTGTTATTAAAATTAAGGAATTGTATAATTCAAATTATATACCAAATAACATATAACGTATCTATTTTTTTAAACTTCATTTCAATTAATTAGAAATATTATACTGAGAACTTATCATATATTCAAATTCTATTTTTTATAAAAAAATCTAGATTTTATCTCAAAGTTTAATAGCTATATAAAAATATTTTATTTAATAAAAAGTAATCTGATTTTACCAGATAGCTGGTGTTTACCAATATATACAATGTAGAATTGTGTTTTATTTTGTTGTATAATTATTTTAAAGTAAAACATATAAGGTATATATAATAGACAAACTATAATTTTTTTGTAAAAATAATTATTTTGTTTAAAAATTGAACCTTATGTAAATTAGATTGTCATAAACAAAGTAAATGTATTTAAAAAATAATAAAAGGGGGGTAAATATATTGAAAAGAATTAGGCTTAAGTCTATTTATATACTAATATTAATTATTAGTATTACTATCAATTCAGTGAATTACTCATTTGCTAATGATATTTTTAACAATGAAAATATTAATATATTAGCTGATGAGAATATAAATAATTCTGAAGATAGGGTTATAAAAAATGAATTAGAAAATGATTTAAAAGCTATAAATGAGTACGATAATACGAATGAGAATAAATCAAACTCATTGGTTAATCAAAACAAAAATAATTCAGGTTCAGAACATGAAAAAGAAAATAAATCATTATTAAATTTCAAAATAAGACCAACAAAAGAGATAGTATTTGGATTTAATGAATTTGATTATGTAGTCAGTTATGAAATGACTTCTTCTAACCAGGATATTGCATCTATAGTAGTTACTATACCTAAAGAACTAGAGATAGTTTCTTTTAAGAATGAAGATATTAATATAATTGAGCAGCAACATAAAGATAATAAAATTTTCTATACTTTGAATACAAAAGATATAACTAATATAAAAGGAAACCTATCATTTAAAGTTAAATTCAAAACTGGTACAAAAGATAGTTCTAAAGCAATCGTAAAAGCCTCGATTCAGTACCCAAATGAGCATATTATATCAAGTAATCCTGTTATATTTAATAATTTTTCAGTAGCAGATGTTAATATTTATTCAATTGAAGAAACTGTATCTAAAGGAGAAGAATTTTCTTATATAGTTAATATTTCATCACAGAAAAATAAAAGCCCTTTGACATTAACTGTTAATATGTCTGATACTTTAGATATATTAGCATCAAATGACTTTGCAGGAATAAAACCGGTTATAGATAATAATGCAAATACAGTAACCTTTGAAATACCTGTTAGTGAAAATCCTATTTCGGCTCAATTTGAGATATCGGTTAAATTTAAGGAAAATAGTCAAAATGGAGCTGTAGGTAATGCATATGCTAAAATAGAAAGTAATAATATAGAATTAGCTAAATCAAATAGCTCAGATACTATTTTAGAATTAAAACAAAAATTAGAGTTAGTTAAAAATATGATGAATTCAACCTCTATATCTCCAAATTCTATATCTAAATATAGAATAACAGTAAAAAATAAAGATCAACTTAATTTAAAAGGTTTCTTAATAAAAGATCTTTTACCTAAAGAAGCTATATTTATTAATGCGAAACTAAAAGATGCAAAATTAAAAGAAATTCCGCATGTAAATGTTAACGAAAATAACGGTTCTATAGAAGTAAGGATTCCAAATGAATATAAAGAAAATAATATCTATTTAGATGTTACTGTTGAATATAAAAATGTTACAATTGGAGATAGTATTACTAATACTGCTGAAATCTATGATCAGAGAGATAATTATATAAATAAAGCGTCTATTACAAATCTTGTACAAGAAAAAATAGGGCAAGGTGTAATTTCAAAGATTGCTACATCTAGAATCAACTCAGCAGGAGGGGCTCAAGGATGGAATCTTTATATTAGAAATGATGGGAATGTAGCATTCGATAAGTTTATATTAGAAGACAATATACCTTATGAAAATAATTTATATGTTATTACTTCTGGAAAATATGAAAATTTTGATAGTAATACAAGCATAACTATAAATGCAAAAACTAATAAGAGAGAATTAAAAAATATAATAACTTTGCTAGGAGATGAACTATCTGAAGGGAAAAGTATAGATTTACGAACAATATTAAATCCTAATGAATATATGGTTAAATATGAAGTTATAATAGAGAACATTCCAGTAGGATTCACTTATTCTGGTTGGTCATGTATGAGATTGGATGGAAATGTTAGGAATAAACATGAAGATGGAACTTTTATAAATAACAATGAAAAAATAACAAATACAGCTACACTAAGATATATAAGTGATGAAATTAAAGGTACAGTTAAAGATAGTGATTCTTTTCTGTTTAAAACGGCATATACTGCATATACAGAAAAAAATATTATAAAGAGGTCTACAAAAATAAATGATACAGCTGAATATGAGTTGTTAGTAAAATCTCCTAAAAGAAACCTACCTAATCCAATAGTTTTTGATATCTTGCCAGATGGTATGGAGTATGTAGGTTATGAAATTAATATTAAAGATAATAAAGGGACTATTATAAATAGCTCATTGAAAGATAATATTAAATTTGAACAAGTTAAAGAAAATGAGAACGATATTGTTAGATGGATATTCAATGGCAACTTACCTCAAAACTATTCAATATCTATAAATTTAACATTGAAGCAAATAAAAAAGAAGTCATTTGTATTCAATGAAATGGGGGTATCTACACAAAATATAAATGGAGAAATAAAGGGTGTCTCTAAGGTACCTGATAATGAATTTAATGTTTCTATAGATGAACTAAAATTTGATACAGTAGAGCCAATTGGATATGATTATGATGGTAATGGAAATAAAGGTGGAGATATTTTTGCAAACGCAACGGCTAAATATGATATCGGAAATTCACGAAGTATTACAGCTAGAAAATATATAAAGAATAACTATGATTTAAATTATTCAACAAATATAGTTGCTAAACAAACAGGTGTTGTTAACTATAAACTTGAAGTAGAGAATACATCTAACGATGAAATTAAAAATCTTTCAATTATAGACATTTTACCATCAATAGGAGATAAGAATCTCTTAAATAATTCTGATAGAGGATCTTTATTTACACCAATTTTAGTTGATAAATTTAAAATATATCAAGAAAACAAATTAATTAATACTGATGTAAAAGTTAGTTATTCATATTCAAATAATCCAGAAAGAAATTCATTAAGAGGAACTATTGGATCTGGCGTCTGGTTAGATGAAATCATTTATGGCTGGGCAATAAGATCATTAAAATTTGACTTTAATAATTTAGTCATCAAGCCTAATGATAAATTAGTTATTGAATATAGTATGATTATTCCTCGCCATGTAGATTATGACATATATGCAATTAACTCATTCCAAGCATCTTTTAATGATTTAGATGGAAATTTATTATATCCGATAGAATCAAATAAAGTAATAGTAAAAACACAATCACAGCCACCAACAAGGCCAGATAATCCTGTTGTACCACCAACAGATTCGGATAATCCTGTTGTGCCACCAACAGATTCGGATAATCCTGTTGTGCCACCAACAGATTCGGATAATCCTGTTGTACCACCAACAGATCCGGATAATCCTGTTGTGCCACCAACAGATTCGGATAATCCTGTTGTGCCACCAACAGATCCGGATAATCCTGTTGTACCACCAACAGATCCAGATAATCCTGTTGTGCCACCGAAAAATCCATCTAAAGTGGATAAACCTTTTAAAATAACAATAGATGATATTACAAAAGAGAATTTTAATCCTAAAACAGGAGATGACTCTTTACTAGTCTATATAGGTGTAAGTTCGGTTTGCTTGATAATTTTCATTATAATTAATAAAAAAAATATAAATAAAAGATAAATAATATAAAAAGCTTTAATAAAATATTTTTATTAAAGCTTTTTATAAGAAAAGGGTAAATTATGAAATTTGATTATATTAAGTTAGCAAAATTAGTAAAAAAAGTTCAATCTGGGGATTCAGATGCATTTGAAAAACTTTATATTCTCACTCATAAAAAAATTTATATATTCTCTCTAAGTATTGTTAAAGATGTTGATTTATCAGAAGATATAGTTCAAGATGTATTTTTAACTATAAAAGAAAAGATACATACGCTAGAAAATCCAAAATTATTTATAGCATGGATAAATAAAATAGCATACAATAAATGCATAAATGAACTAAATAAAGAAAAAAAACATATATTTAGTACTAATTATGATGAAAATCTTGAAAATATAAAAGATTTAGATACATGTATAAATCCAGAAAGTAAATATGAGGCAAATGAAAAAACAAATTATATTATTTCATTAATAGACAAGTTATCAGATACTCATAAAACACTAATTTTGTTGAAATATTATTCAGGATTAAAAAATGATGAAATATCCTCTATTATGAATATTCCTGTTGGTACAGTTAAAAGTGGATTACACTATGCAAAGAAAAAATTAAGATCTCTGTATGATAAAAAGCTATATGGAATTTTATTTATACCGAATATTCATGTTATATTAGATGATTATTACAATAAAAACTTAATAAATTCTGATATTTCTAAAGGAATATTGAAATATAATTATAAACAAAAGTTAGAAAGGACAAGTTTATTCAAGAAAATTTTACTAGCTGGATCTTTTTCAATAGCAATACCTTTTTTACTTTTAGTTAATATAAATCCAAGTATTAAAAGCATAGATTATGGAATTGAAAATGCCAAATATATAAATTCTGATATAGATGTAAAAATATATGTCGATCAGTATCTATTTCTAAAAGACATTTATATTACAGATCAAAACAATAATAAAATGAAATTGAATAAATTAGAAAAAAATATATTTTCAATAAATATAAAAAATAATGGTGATTATAAGATACATCTGATTTCATATACAAATAAAGAGATATGTAAAAACATGAATATAAACTTCGTAGATAAAGTGGCTCCTAAAATTAGTAAGTTCAAATATAATGATAAAGAAATAGTAATTACACTAGAGGACAATTTATCTCAAATAGATTATGATAATATAGAAATTAAGGATTCAAAAGGAAATATTTTGGAAATAAAAGAAAAAAATATTGATAATGATGAAATAATACTTAATATTCCTAATAGCAATTTACAGCTAGTTTTAAGTGATTATGCCGGAAATAAAAGAGTATATTTAATTTCAAAAAAATACATATAGTTAGGGTTTGAGAATAGTGATTAAAGAATTTAAAGTAAGATGTTTATTAACTGATTTATGGGTTTATAATAAAATCCCTGAAAATACAATTATAAAAGGTAGTACTTTATGTTTATATACTGGTTTTTCAGACAGTAATAGTAAAAAAATATTTGAAGGGGATATAATTAAACATATTTATAATGAATCGAATTATTTATTTTATAAAGTATTATATATTAATAAAAAATTCATGGCTCTACAAATAAAAGATGAATATTTAGTTGAATTAAAAGATTTAATATATAACTATAATATACTAAAAGAAAATGATTAAAATTTAAATTTATAAAATAAAAAGTGATATAACTTAACTAGTTATATCACTTTTTATTTTATAACAGATATCAAAAATGTTTATTCCAATTCATCTCATAGCTAAATATATAAACTCTATCAGCTACTCTAAATAAAAAAATGTAAAAAATATGTAGAAAATGAACTTTTTTTGTAAAAAATAATCTTAATAAATATATTAAAATTTTGGAGAGTGTATAGTATGTTAAATAATTATAGTATTTCTATGGCATCAATTATAGCTAATGATTTATTACAAGAGGGGATGATTTGGGGAGATGATTTAGAATGGTATATAAAAGTATCATTAGAAGGAAGTATAAAGTTTAAAAATGATAAAGAATATTTAGAATTTGAGAATAAAGTATTAGAATTTATAGAAACAAGAACTAACAATACAATTAAGGTGACAGACTTACATAAACAAAGTTCGAAAATTTATTTTAAAATATCAGATGTAGCGAAATACTTAAAAAAATCTGATACTTGTATATACAAATCATTAAAAAATAAGAATTTAATATCTCAAAGATATAAGATAGAAATGATAAAACCACGATTAGAAGATATTAGTTATAATCTTTCAACTACATTGTATTATAAAGGATATTAATTTCTAGAAAATTTAAAATTTAAGGCGTAAATCCACTAGGTCTCTAGCTTAGTGAATTTACGCCTTGCAAATAGGATATTTTTGATTATGTTTCTTTAGTAAATACGATATACAAAAATATTCTTTTTATTAATTACTAATCCATCATGTCACTCTCTATTTGTTTCAACCTTTCTATCATTGGATCATTAACATTATCTTCTTGCAAGTTAGTTTCTAATTCAAATTCTGATGATAACTTAATGCCTTGTAATGCTTTATACTCTGTTAATATATATTCGATAGCACTATTTCTACTCGTAATTTTATTATCTGTTTGATATTTATCTATAAGTTTCCAGAAACATTCTTCAATATGAATTGTGCTTGATTTTTTAGCCAATTATATTACCTCCTTAGAATTTTCTTTGCGCCACTTCAAATAAACCTTTAGCAGTAGCCATTTGTGCATCTTCTAATAAAGTAAACTCTTCGTCGAATTCAAGGTTTAAAGCCGTTCCACCAGCAACGTATAAATCCATTTCACTTTTATTAATCCATATATCTTCAACTCTTTGTGCTAGGTTCTCAGATCCTAATTTATACGCTTTTAGTTTTAAATCATTATAATCTGTAGAAGAATCTATTTCATTTACATCTTTCATTATTCCATCTGCTACTAAATCATCTTGAACTCTTGTAAGTAGAGTTCTATTTCCGAATTCTATAGTAGTAGATCTCTTATCATTAAAAGTAAAGCCTTTATCAAAATAAGATAACTCAGTAGATCTAAATCCAACCGCAACTAAGCCAACAGGCTTTTCATCATTTACAGTCCCTTTTATAGCATGATATAAGGCTGCATCACCTTCTCTAAATATAGAAACATCTAATATTTGAATCTCTTTTGTTGCACCTGTTATTTTATCTTTAACTTTAAATATAGATCCTTTATAAGTTTCTATTACTTCTTTAAGTACAGATTTACGGTAATTTTTGTATGGTACACCAATCATTATTTTAACTTTACTCTTTACGGCTATTTCACTTAAAGCAGATGCTAATAATACCCTAACTGTATTAGTTACTTTGCTATCTTTAGCATTTCTTATCGGTGATTGAGATTCTTTTTCAGCAAGTAATCCTATGAAATATCTTTCATTTTCAAACTCTATATATCTTGGCTTTTCCATACCAGTTCTGACATAATCTGATAAATCCATGTCTCTACCATCACCTATAACTGATTTAAATATAGTTTCATGAACGACTCCGTCCACCTCACTATATGCTTTTACATATCCACGACCACAGTCAAAACCTATTTCTTGAACATTTTCCATATTTAACTCCGCCTTTTCTTCTTATATAGTTATTATCTGGTTATTTTCTTATTAACTTATTTATATTCTAATTTACATTAGTTAATATGTCAACGAATTTTAAACTAGTTTTATATGTTTATAATGAATTAATTAATATATAGTTGGTATATTATTGATGTTATTTTAATTCTTAATGATTAATCAACAATATATTAACTATTTTACAACTTATAAATTCATTCTACTGAATTTTAGTTAAGATGTTGATGATTTATCATTATTATTTTTTGACTTATAATATATCAAATAACAACTTCTTAACAATATTGCAACTGATGTTTTTTTATTGTTTTAGAAATCTAATTAAGATATTGTTTAAATATTGTTAATTTGATTTTTTATATAAAATAGTTTATTAACAATATATCAACGAAAACTAACACTTCCATTTTCAAGCTCTTTATATCTACTTGTTAGAGATTCTCTAAAATAATAATTAGAATTTTAATGAATTATACTCAACTAAATTTGATGCAGTATCTAGTACTGGTGAAAAAGGAGGATTTAATCTAAAGGAAGATATAAGTGTTATTGACAAATGAAATGTGAACCCTAAAACAGGAGATGATTCTTTATTAATATATATCAGTGCAAGTTCAATTTGTTTGATGCTTTTTATTATAATTAATAGAAAAAAAGGCTTAATTACAAGCCTTTTTTTATCTATAAAATCGATTATTTTTTTATTTATTTTGGTATCCATCCTATAAACCCCTTTACACCCGATGAATAAAGGATTCATATATTTATCACTTTCTAATTCTTTTTTTCTATTTTTAATTTTTAATAGATGCTCTATTCTGAATAAATCTAAATTTTCACCAGGAAGAGTGAACTACCATCCACTTTTAACTACCTACGGTAACGTTTGAAGTGGTGGCTTCTTGGTCAAGATAACTACTGTTATCAGTATCTCCAAGCTATTGGGCTAGTTCCTAACCCTTATGATTACCATTTTATATGGCTAAGTTTACGAGATTGATACTTGCATTGATATCTCTATCGTGGGATGCTCCACACTCTGGACATTCCCATTTTCTTAGTCCTAGGTTTTTCACTATTGGATTTTTATATCCACATTCAGAACATAATTGACTAGATGCAAAATTCTTATCGGCTACTATTAT
The DNA here is from genome assembly GCF_053667625.1 of Faecalimicrobium sp. JNUCC 81. Taxonomy (NCBI): domain Bacteria; kingdom Bacillati; phylum Bacillota; class Clostridia; order Peptostreptococcales; family Peptostreptococcaceae; genus Faecalimicrobium; species Faecalimicrobium sp. JNUCC 81. The sequence goes on along the minus strand of NZ_JBSJXY010000002.1, from coordinate 34,781 downwards.
TTCTCTACCATACCAATTGGCTTTATATTCTAACATTCTTCTAAATTCTGACCAACTTGCTTCGATTATAGCTTTCGCTAACTTATGATTTTCTACCATATTCTTTACCTTTAAGTCCTCAATAACTATAACTTAGTTTTCGTTTATAAGTTTAGTTGATAACTTATTTAGGAAATCTGCTCTTTGATCTGATATCTTTTGATGTAACCTTGCTACCTTCAATCTTGCCTTATATCTATTATTACTTCCTTTTTGTTTTCTTGATAAGTCTTTTTGTAGTTTAGCTAATCTTTTTTCTGATTTTCTAAAGTATTTAGGATTATCTACTCTAAATCCATCACTACATACTGCAAATTCTTTCAATCCAACATCTACACCTATTTTCTTATCAATAGTTTTTAGTTTCTCTATTTCAGTTTCTACTAATATAGAAATATAATATCTATTACTTGGTGTTCTCGATATAGTACAACTCTTTATTTCTCCATCAAATATCCTATGTTGTTTTATCCTAACCATTGATTTTAGTTTAGGTAGTTTTATATACCCATTTTCAATCCTTACAGTACCTTTTTGGTTGTTAGTAGTATAACTATGATAGTTTATTTTCTTAGATTTGAATTTAGGAAAACCTACTGATTTATCTCTAAAAAAGTTTTTGTAGGCTTTATCTAAATTCATTTGTTCATTTGCTAGCGCTAAACTATCAACTTCTTTTAGGAACTCATATTCCTTTTTGTACTGTGCAGGTGTAGGATATTTTATTTTCTTAATATCTAAACCTTTGTTTTCCTCATATACTTTAATCCTATCGGATAACATAAGATTATATATAAGTCTGCTACATCCAAAAGTTTTAGCAAAATATACTTTTTGTTCACTATTTGGATATAATCTATATTTATATGCTCTTAGCATATTAACCCTACTTTCCTTGATTTTCTATGTATTGTTTTACAACATCCAATGGAGCTACACCAGTTGTTACTAGACAATAACTCTTGCTCCAAAAGTATTCTTGACATAAGGATTTGCGAATATTTGGAAACTCATTTTTTATTCTTCTGCTTGATGCTGATCTATAAGCATTTAGCAGTTTAGATATCTCTGTATTTGGATTTGCTTTGAATAACAAGTGCACATGGTCAATATCATGATTCCATTCTAGCAGCTCCACTCCATAATTCGGTGTAATATCTACAAATATATCTTTTAGTCTATTTGATACAGAATCATTTATTACTTTTCTTCTATATTTTATACACATAACTAAATGATAGTGTAACAAAATACTGAATGATTATTACTATCTAATTTCATTGTAATTACTTCCTTTTAGTTTTTACTACTAATTCAATAATACAATACATTTTTTGAAAATCAAGCAAAATAAATAACCTATCGGTTAGGCTTACATCCTCCACCTCCTACGGTGAGGAAGAGGAATTTCGCCATTATAGGTTAAATTATCAGATGTACATATATCTAGTATCTCATTTTTAGCATAAAGCAATGTTTTTTCTATTAATTCAGTATTTAGTTTCATATTTTTATATCCTTTCTAAAAAAACTTGTAAATAAAAAAAGCAGATAAAGACTTCTCTTTACCTGCTTTTTTTGCTATATATTTTTGTTTAATTTTTTATGTATTGTGATATAATATAGATATATAAAAGGAACTTCAATTTATTAGTCGTAGAGTGAAGTTTCCAAACTAATTAAATAAATTAAAAAGTTTAACGTTTCTTGAACTTGATTTTTATATCAAGCTCAAAGCCACTCTTTCACACAGAGTGGCTTTTTAATTTGTCATATATGTAATTGGTAACTAGACCAAGATATATAGTGCTAATAGCACCAATAATTGTGACAATTATCTTTTGTTCCATACTTCTCACCTCCTTCCTTTTAAGAAGTTGGTAAGAGTTTTAGTATGGAAACACCACCCTATAAATTGAAGTTTCTATACATCTATTATACCATAAATTGGTTGAATTTACTAAGGGTTTACAGTTCTCTTAGTTTCTTTATCATAGCAAGTATATAAATGTAAATCATATACTGAAATAGCATCAGAAAAGCCTAGACCAATATGAGCCTTAATTAATTATTTAGTTTAAAATTTTACTTTATAAATATAAAGCCCTTAAAATTCAAATAAATTTATTTTTTAAGAATAATTATTTCCACTATATTGCTTTACAAGTTAATGATATGATGCTAATATATAACTATATTGTAAAGCAATATAGTTATATAAAAAGGTGAGTGATTATTTTGAAAAATACAATATCCTCTCAGATGTTAAAAGGTATACTTGAAGGATGTATCCTAAAAATTATAGGACAAAAAGAAGTATATGGATATGAAATGAATTTAAAATTAAAAGAATATGGAATTTCAACAGTATCAGATGGGACAATATATCCTTTACTATTAAAACTTCAAAAGCAAGAACTAATAATCGGCGAGATGAGAAGTTCAGATGAAGGACCTATGAGAAAATACTATAAGCTTACTGATAAAGGCAAATTACAACTAGAGATATTTGAGAAGCAATGGGAAATACTATCAAGTAGTGTAAATAATATTTTAAATATTAAATAAAGGGGGTATAATATGCGAAAGGTTAAAGAACTTATAGAGTTAAATAATACATATAGAGAGAGATTAAATGAGGATAATAAAGTATTTTACGATGATATATTAGTTTATATTAGATCAAAGAGTTTATTTAAAGACGAAAAACAGCTAGAAGAATCCTTGCTTGAAATTTTAACAGATATTATAGAAGCACAAAACCAAGAAATTAAAGCCAAAGATTATTTTGGAAAAGATCCAAAGGGAGTCAGTGATGAAATATTAAAAAATATAAATAAAAGCTCTTTTAAAGAGAAACTTAATTTATTTTTTAGTTCTATGGGAGTATATACTTTAGTTACATTGCTGCCAAAACTAATAGACCCTAATGAAGGTTTAGATTTAGGTAAATTTTTTGTAGGTTTAGTAATTACATTTTTATTTATATGCGTTATTTTGAATATTATAGGGAATACAATATACTCAAATAAAGAAAAAAAGTTGACGCGAACTATATTCGCTTTATTTTTTTTATATATAATTTTAATTGTATCGATGAGTCAATTTTTACCTGCTACCTTTGAAATTAAACTAGCAGGCTCTATTGGTATAATTATAATTTTAGCATTTGGATTCATAGGAATAATATATAGCTTAAAAGAAAAATTATTTCATTCATTTTTACCTGTCATTGTAGTATCTTGTACTTTAGGAATATTAAGTAGATTAGAATTTATAAATTTTTCAATTAGTGAAGAACCTGGTAAAACTATATCTCTAGTAGCTATGATAATATCTTTGATACTATTTTATTTAATATCTTATTTACAATCTAGAGATAAGAAAAGTTTAAAATAACTAGTTTTAAAATTTTACTTTAAGGATTATGTATTTAAAATAAAATTAAAGCCCTTAGAATCCATTTATATGGATTCTAAGGGCTTTTTTACTAGTTATCTTTAAATAATTTTTTAGAGCATTATTATATCTCAATCTTATTGAATAAATTTGTACCTTTTTTGTTAATTACAATTTTCTCTACAAAAATAAATTTATATATCCATCCTTATCTTTTACTCTTTCCGGACGATCAAATGCATATCTTTTTAGATTTTTAGTTTTATTTAATCGACTTCAACAATCTATAAATGAAAGACCTATTAATATATTTAGCATTTATTTCTCTCCCTTTTATAATAGTATTAGCACTATTATATCAATTTTTAAAAATCTAGATTTTATAACAAATCTTAAAATTTTACTTTAAGTACTAGTTATATATTTAGTTTTAAAAAATATAATATATACTTCTTTAATTTGATACTATTAAGATGCACAGTTTAAAATGTACATCTACACTAAACAAAAAAGAGATCTTGTATTCCTAAGTTTTTTACAAATCTCTTTTTTGTTTACTAAAATTTAGATATAAAAAAGGCTTCTAATTAAGCCTTTTTCTACTTATACCTTAAGCTGAAATTTTAATGTTAGTTGAAAAAATAGATTATTAGAATATAAACTCTGATATAATTTATAAAAAATTTAACCTAGGAGGGTAAAATGGATCAAAATATTTTTAATACTATAAATTTAACAGTTATTACATTACTTACAGTCTTATATATTTATCAATATTACTATATTTTAATAGTTTTATTAAAATATAAAACTACTAAAATTAATGTGAATAATGTAATGCATAAGTTTGCAGTAATTGTTTCTGCAAGAAATGAATCAGATGTTATTGAAGAATTCATACATACAGTCCATTTACAAGATTACCCAGATAGATTAATAGATGTATACGTTGTAGCAGATAATTGTACTGATGATACAGCAAAGGTAGCAAGAAAAACTGGAGCATATGTTTATGAAAGATTTAATAGTGATAATATTGGTAAAGGATATGCTTTAGATTTTTTATTTAAAATACTTAGAAATAAAAAAATAAAATATGATGGATATTTTATTTTTGACGCTGATAATTTGTTGTCTGGAAATTATATATCCGAAATGAATAAGGTTTTTAACGATGGATATAAAATAATTACAAGCTATAGAAATTCTAAAAATTATGATAGTAATTGGATTTCAGCTGGTTACTCATTATGGTTCCTTAGAGAATCTAAATATTTAAATTATGCGAGAATGTTATTAAATAATAGTTGTGCAGTTTCAGGTACTGGATTTTTAATTTCATCAGAAATAATAGATAAAAATAGTGGTTGGAAATATCATCTTCTTACTGAGGATATAGAGTTTACAATAGATAGTATAATAAATGGAGAAAAAATAGGATATTGTAATTCAGCTTGCTTTTATGATGAGCAACCAACATCATTTAAAGATTCATGGAATCAAAGAATGAGATGGTCTAAAGGTTTTTATCAAGTATTTTTTAAATATGGATATGATTTATTTAGGTCTATATTTAAAAATTTAAATTTTTCTTGTTATGATATGTTTATGACTATTTCTCCAATGATGCTTGTATCAGTCGTGACCATTTTATTTAATATTATAATGTATTTTTATTCGTTGATTTTTAATGATTTTCAAACTAGTAAATTAGCGATTAATTATGTATTTTCATATTTCTTTTATACATATTGTTCCTTATATATATTAGGTGTTTTAACAACTGTAACAGAATGGAGTAAAATACAATGTAAGGGTTATAAAAAGATTTTATATACATTTACATTTCCATTTTTCATGTTTACATATATACCTATATCTCTTTGTGCAGTATTTAAAAAAGTTGAATGGAAACAAATTAAACATACTATTAATAAATCAATTGAAGATATAGAAATATCTTCTTAAAGCAAAAACAATGGAAATAAAGGAAAGTACATAAAAATACAAGTAAAGATGAATATTAATATCCTAAATTAAATAAATAAAATTTCATGAAAAACTAAAAAACAAAAAAGAGTGAATATAAATGAATGTAGTAATTACAATATGTTCACTTATATATATATAACTATTCCTAAAATCTGAATTTAAGGGGGAGTTATATAAGTAGATAGTTAAAGTTAACTTTTGCTATAATTTTTATTAAATTTATCTTATGAAGGAGAATGTAATATATGGATGAAAAAGAGTTATTTAATTTACAAAGATATATTTATAAACCTCAAAAAGGTCAGAGTACAGAAGATGTAATTAAACATATAAAAAAAATAAATGATAAGCATAATTTGATAGCTGAAGAATGGAATAAATTATTATACCCAGTATGTGCATGCAACAATATAGAATTGCTTGAATGGATTTCAAATAATGGTGCAGATATTAGGCAAGAATGTGTGAAATTGATGAAACATACAATCAATTCCAAAGAAGAACGTTTTGAATATATATTAAAAAGAATAAATACGCTTGAATTTTTAATTAAGTTTTTAAATGAAGATTATAAAAATGCTATTGGAAATACTTTAATTAATGCTTGTTGGTATAATAATTTAGGGGTAGTGAAATATTTGATTGAAAAAGGTGCTGATTTAGAATTTAAATCCGATAATGGATTAACAGCTTTGGAATGTGCACAAAAATATGGGGAGAGATTTTCAGATTACACTTTATATGAATATTTAGAGAAGTATATAAACACAGATGTTCTTGAAAATATTGAAAAATATTATCAAGGATCAAATATATTTTATAACGATATATATAAACCAATAAAAAAACATGGCTAATTAAAGCCATATTTTTTTATTAATATTAAACTAGTTCGTAAAGTTAAATTTAAGTAATAGTTATATTTATGGACTACAATATTTAATATTTGATATTATAAATCAAACAAAAGTTAAAGAGAGGGGATTAAGATGATGATATTTATAGCACCTATAATTGGAGGGATGATAATGGGTATTTCAGGAGGGATATACGGATTAAAAATTGTACCAATATTTATAGTTCAATTATTAATATATGTAATTATTCATGAGCTAGCACATGGATTAGTAGCGCAGAAAAATGGACTTACATTTTCTGTTTTATATTTAGGCCCTATAGTATTTACATTAGATAATTTAAAAATAAAGAAAATAAAAATAAATAAATTACAACAATTCTATTTGGGTAGAGCTCAGATAGATAATAATGAGATTATAGATAATAATGATTTTGAAAATCATATAAATATATGGAAAAAAGCTTTAATGGCAGGACCTATGAGTGATTTAATATTATCGATTGTTTTTATTGTAATATCAATAATATCAAAGAATTATATTTTTCTTTTCACAACAGTATCAATAATGTTTATTATTAGTATACCTAGTTATCTAATGGGAGATGGAAAACATGTAAAGTTACTAAAAAAAGATATTTTATTTTGTGAGTTAGTTATGTATACATATAGCATTATAGGAAATACAGAAGTATCAAATAAAACTAGAAAATACTTAGTATCAAGATTATTTAAAAGTTTAGAAACATGCACTCCAAATAAAGAAAACATTATAAATATTTCGGCTATTTTAGGTATTTTATATCAAGTTTATTTTATAGGTGAAATAAATAGCTTACCTAGAAATAGTAATGAAATAATAGATAAAGTAATTGAATATAAAAAAATTATATTAAAAGAAAAAATAGAGCAAGCATATTTTAAGTCACTGATATCAAGTTGTATAATACATAATGTTATATATTTAGGAAAGATTGATGAATCTTTAAATTTGTATAATCAAATAAAAGATTTAAAATTTAACTTACCTGGTGAAAAATTAGATTTATTCAGAGTAGAACATATATTAAAAATTGAAAATAGAAAAAAAGAATTAGAAAGTGATAATTATATGAATCCTTTATTTATTGGGTGTAAAGGCGTTTATGAAATGGAAACTAAAATAAATAAAAAAATAATTGAGTTTATAGATGTGAATAAGGCTTTTAATTAAGTCTTATTCATATCTATACTTTAAACTTAAATTTAACACATAGTTAATCTTATAAGGAGAAATATCTCATATAAACTCGCTTATATACAGAATAGCATAAAAATTCTGACAATAAAAGACTGTTTTAGGAAAATGTTTACATATATAATTAAGTTAATCAAATGAAAAGCCAAACCTTGAGAAATTGAGGGACGGAAAACTAAAAATAAAGGGGCTAAGGATAAATATCTAGGCTAGCCAGTTACCAAAGGGGGATATTTTATGAAACATAAAAACATAAAAAGCATATTAGGAATAACTATGGTCACAGCTACATTAATAAGCTCTATAGGTGTAAAATCATATGCAATGGAAAAAACTCCTGTATCAGAACAACTAACAATAGAACAAAGTACAGGTGAAGAAGATAGAGCTGTAGGTTTTTATAAACAAAGAATATTACAAAGTACACAAAGAAAAAATGGAGTATATACAGGATATGCAACTCCAACATGGGTTAAAGCAAGTAGCTATGTGGCTGGAAACACATATTCAACATCAGCTGGATATACTTATTCAGGTGTTAGCACTAGTGTAGGATTTACTAAAACTATCTCAGCAAATATTCCAGCAAATTCATCAAAATATAGTAGGTTAAGAGGTAAAGCAGATATAACATTTAAAAAGTATAAGGTTCTTCATTACCAAGGAGGGTCTGTATATAAAACTACATATGAAGTAGATAAAATCTACCATAATACATATTTAGATGTTGTTTATAAATAAATTACAAAGGTAGTAACATGAATAAAATTTACATTAGAGGTAATAATATGAAAAAAAATTATATTGAAGAGTCAATATTAATAAGCGTATTTACTATAATAAGTATGTATGTGTATCAACAGTATAGGTTGACATATCTAATAAATGAACCACCGTTTAGTATGGAATTATTAATATTTCCAGTGATGCTAGTAGTAGCATTTATATTAATAGTTTCAAATAAGAAATCTAATGATAATTAAGAAAAGACTATGATATCAACATCGTAGAATAAGATTAATGAAGAAAATAAGGCTTAGTTTAAGCCTTATTTTCTTCATTAATCTTATTCTAACCATAGCTTTGATTTTTCAGCATTAATAAAATGATTTTTAAACCTCATTAGCTAAATCAATAGAATTAACTTCTATGCTATCAATTATAGCTCCTATTTCAATTAACCTTTTTCTTCTTTTATTTGTATTACTTGTATTTTTTATTTTATATCACTTATATTTTCTATACATTCTTTACAAATAAGAAAATCATTATATTCTTTCAATTCTTTTGATTCATAACAAAATAAACATCTCTTTTTACTTTTTGTTATAATAACAGCATTATCAACTACGCTTATATTTAACGATTGATTTTCTTTAAAATTCAATTTAGTTCTTATTTCTTTTGGAATTATTATTCGCCCTAATCTATCTAATTTACGCTCAATACCTTTATCTTTCATTAATACCTCCTATTTTTTATTTACTGTTTTATATGTTTATATAATGCCATAGATAGTGTATCTTGTATCTTTAAATCAAAACTATCATGTCTAAAGACATGATAGTTCTCGTATAGTTAATAAACATATTCAGTCTTACATATCTCGATCCATTGATTTACTATTTACTTTTTGTTTTGGAGCAAATAGTTTTAGATATGATTTTTTCATTTGTTCAGATAGATTAGAATCAATCTTAACTTTCTTATACATATGATTTTTCAAATTATAATCTAAGCCGTTTCCTATATCCATAGTTCCTCTATAGATACATTTATTACAGTTCTCATTAGAATGTATCTCAAAGTTTGTAGTCATAGGAGTATTTAAGGATACATATTTTTCACTTAATAAACTTACAAGTTCATTTGCAGTCTTAAAATCATATATATCACCCTTTCCAAATTCTTTCGTTTTACTAGAGTTAAATTTCACATAAAGGTTTTCTATCGGTAATTTATTTTCTAAATCCTTATCACTTGATGGTATTTTTTCTTTTTCTTTAATTTTATCTTTATCTTTGCTAACTTCCTTTTCTAATGATAAAGATAGATCTTTTTCATTAGTTAAAGTTTCTTCTATTATTTCTATATATTCAGCAGTAGTTGATTTAACTTCTTTTATAATATCAATACAATCATCTAAATCCATATTTTTAGTCCAATTATCAAGATAATTTAAAGAATAATCGCTAGTATCTAACCCAAAGTAGGAGCAAGTCGAATATGCAATCATTTCCGCCTGATACTCTCTTTCAGATTTAAAATATTTATTTCTTGTTTCCATAGTATGAAGTTTTGCATGAGCTAACTCATGTATAAGGGTTTTAACGTTTTGCAATTGGCTATTTCTAGGGTTTAGAGCAACTTCTTTAGTTTCTGGATAAGATACTCCCTTAACCACTCCTAATTCGCTCTTAGGCTCTATTATCTTGACATCTATTTTATCAGCTATAGTTTCAAGAGATTTGTACATTTTATCGTAATCTTTAACTTCTCCTTCAATCCATCTATTAGGGAATAATTTGGGTAAATCTTCTAAAGGAGCATTAGTTTGGCTTATATCAAATACATAACCAACTTTGAAATATTTCTTTTTATAAGTTTCTATTTTATTATTTTTGATACTTTCTCTTTCTTCTTTAGTAGCATACTTCAATTGTTTTTCATTATTATTTTTATCTTTAAAGTAAGTAACATCAACTGGTGTAAGTATTTTGATACCTTTTTCACCTTTATTTATTTTGTATCCTTGATTACTCCAAAACTTGAAAGATCCAACAGCCTTAGCACCTTCAAATTGTTTTTGTATAAGGGCTGAATTTCTTTCAGAGTAGTTATAGAACTTAGACATATATTCTAAATACTCTTTCATCAATTTAGGGTCTTTAAAGTACGTTTCTAGCCTATAATTTGCTTCATCTACTAATTTTTCAGATTCTTTTTTTATTTTTTCAGAGTTATTATTTATATGTTTACTACTCTTACTGGGTGTTTTTTCAATAACATTAGATACATCAAAATCTTGTACTATATCTTTTTCAATAGAAGTATCTAATTGTATAGTTTCAGAGCTATTTAAGTTAAAATCTAAACCCATATTATATAGAGAATCTATTTGTGAACTTCTAAAGTTTTCATTTTCTAAAAACTCAAATTGATTATTAAATATTCTTTGAGAAATTAAATTCAACGCTGTAAATTCCTTTGTAAAGGCTTTATCTTCAATAAATGGACTAATAGTATCTAAGGTACTAACTAATCCTTCTATTGTATCTATTTTAGGTTGTAAATATGAAATAGATATATTTTCAGTAGTGCATATATCTATAATTTCATTTTTTAAATCTAATAGAGATTTTTCTATTAGATTAGTATTAATTGAATTTGCATTTATTTCCATAAAATCATATCCTTTCTAAAAAAATTTGTACATAAAAAAAGCAGATAGAAAAATTATCTATCTGCTTGATTTACTATATATTTTTGTTTAATTTTAATTAGAATGTGATATAATATAAATATAAAAAGGAACTTCAATCTATTTAGCGGTAGAGTGATGTTTCCGAAATTATTTTCGATTAAGTTTAAACTTGATTTTTATATCAAGTTCAAAGCCACTCTTTCGCACAGAGTGGCTTTTTAATTTGTCATATATGTAATTAGTCAATAGACCAAGACATATAGTGCTTATCGCACTTATAAATAAGACAATTATCTTTTGTTCCATACTTCTCACCTCCTTCCGTTAAGAAGTAGGCTTTTTCTTTAGTATGGAAACACCACTCTATAAATTGAAGTTCCTATGTATTTATTATACCATAAATTGGTTGAGTTTACTAAGGGTTTACAGTCTTTTTAGTATCTTTGTCATAACAAGTGAAGATTGGTAAATCAAAGTCTGAAAAAGCATCAGCAAGTCCAGTTCCAACCTCCGCTTTTACTAATTCTTTTGTTTTCATGTCTTTGATTACTATATAATCTTCTTCAATATTTAACTCAACTATAATTCCTTTTGAGTGTTTAGAATCAAAGAATTCACTAACTGATTTTTCATTTTCTACATTAACATCTGCATACATATTAAACACCATCCTTTAGTTTTTTAGTTTAAAAGTTTTGCATGAACTACCATTCTTGCATTTTCAAATTCATAACTACAAGTAGATAAAGTTAAGATTTTATCTTTAGTTGTTATATTTGTATTAGATTTAAAAATAGATTTATTAATTATATCATTAATAAAACCTTCATACTCTAAATCATCTTCAAACATTGTTTTTATATAGTCATCTTTTGAATTTGTTACATATACAGAGAATATCTCATACTGAAGATTATCTCCATTTGGAGTAGAGATGGAGATAACCTTATTTTCATTAAAAAAATCTTCCTTTTTATAATTTTTTAACTGACCAAACATAGTTTGATTTTTCATGTAATGACCATATATAACAGTATTTTTATCATTAAACATTTGATTTCTAAAGTCTAAAAATATAGAACCAGAAGGTAAATAATTCTTATTTATATCCTTATTAAGATAATATGAATTATCTTCACTTTGAACAATAGGATAATCTATATTTGTGTTTTTTATTGTAATCCATCCTCTATAATCTTTATTTATATCCGATAGATCTATAACACCTTTGTTCTCTTTTTCTTTAATATTCTTTATTTCTTTATAGACTTTATCAGCTTTAATATAATCGTTTATTTTAGTTATAATTTTATAGGATGATATTACCAAAGCTATAATTAAAACTACGTTAATAATCTTTCTAAATGTGCTCATATTAATTTAATAACCTTTCTTTTTTACAAATTAATTTCAATTTCTCTTTGAAGTTTTTCGTAGATATTTTGATTTTTCATATTATCTAACTCATTACCAAGAACCTTAGAGATTTTATCCATATCCTTTTTATTAAAGGATTTATTTAATAATAATTTATTATTAGAAGTATATAATTCTTGTTTATTTGATTCTTTACTCTTATATATTTCTTTTATCTCTTTTAAAGTTGCATTACCCATTCTAGTATATAATTCTTTTATCTTATTTTCTCTATATTCTTTAAACTTTTCGTAGTGTTTTCCTTCTTTACCAACACCATAAATCTTTTTTAATTCTTCTTCATGTTTATTTAATTTATGGATTAACTTTTTGTATTCTTTAGACTTATAATTCTTTATATAATAGTCGGTTAATTTATTTAAATGAATTCTAGCATCACCCATAGTATTGTAATTATAATGCCAATGCCTACGATCATTAGGAAGATTTTTTACAACTTCATTAACTATTTTTTTCATTTGAATATCTTTCATTAAAAGAGATTTTTTATCTGAATAAGCCAAATTATCTCTTAATAAAATATTAATTTCTTTATATTCTTTATCATAATCTAGCAGATGATTTATAAACTTACTTTTCATAAACTCTAAAGTTTTCTCACTTCGTTTACCTCTTTTTCTAGTAGGATTAGGCTCACAAATTGCTACATGGATATGTATGTTGTCGGTATTAAAATGAATAGCACCACTCCAAATAGCACTATCTTTTAAGTTTGTTTTTTCTAAAGAATAGTCTAAAGATTTTCTAATTGCTTCTTTAATTCTTTCTTCATCTAATTCTTTAGTTTCAGGATTATATAATCCTTGTTCTTTAAGCCATTTATTATCAAAACTATATACATCTTGCCACATTACACTACCATTTTTTTGTGCAGTAGCAAATTTTTCTTTTAAAACTTCTTTTTCAGTTTCAGTTAAAAAACTACTCGAATTAGTAAATGTTCCAGTAGTTTTCTCTGGATTACCCATATAATCATTGTATAGAGAATATCTACTAAAAGCACCATTTCTAATTGCTTCTTCCCTATTAATATAATCAATATATGACTTAAATTTTTTAGAAGAGTAAGGAACAAATTTTGATACAAAGACAACAGCAGGCATTATAATAACATCTCACTTTTCTTAGATATTTTCTTTAGAATTCTTCTTTCAACTTCTTTTTCTGATTCTTCTAACATGGAAGATTTTAGTTTATCTGTAGTAATATCTCTAAAATCTTCATCTGCATTTATAATCAAAGCATTAATCATTTCAATTAAAATTTGTGTATTTGTATCAGAGGACCTACTAGATTGAATAACTTTAGTTATATCATTTTTTAAACTTTCATTAATATATTCAGAGAGTTTTTTTGCTATAACATCATATACATATTCTGATGTTAGATTAGAATTTGTCTTATGTTCTAATATTATATTTTCTAATGCTTTACTTCTGTTTGGTAAAGTATTTTTCACCTTATATTCTTCAATATATGTATTTGATTTATCTGAAATATAAAAGTTTTTTCTTGTATTTTTATTCATGTTTAAACTTATCCTTTCCTAATTTTCAAATAAGTTATTTATATCAATTAAATTTTCTTCACAGAATAATTTAAGAGCTTTAGTATTTAAATCAAGCACTCCAATATTCTTTTTTATTAGTTCACTAAACTTTGAATCTAGTTCAGATACTCCATCTGATACAACTAACTTCTCCAGAGATTTTTTTAAAAATTCAGTTCTATTCATGCCATTATTCTTAGCTATTATATCTATCTTTTGTACTGTACTTATAGGAATATTTCTTATATAAACGTCCTTTTTTTCCATTATAAATTACCTACTCTTTCTATAGTTTTTTTACTTTCAATTAATGAATACTCAACTTTTTTCAAAAGAGTTTCGTATCTATCAAAAGCCAAAAATAATGTATCTATTTCTGAAATATAATTTAAATATGATACAAGATACTCGTTTCTACTTAAATTCTTTTTCTTTACTAAAATATCTAGTTTGTCTACTACACTACTATCTAGATTTCTTATTAAAATTTCTTTCATGGTTTCCTCCCTTTAAATTTCGTCTTAAGTATAAAATTTTTCATTACAAATTTATTTTTTTATATTTATGTCGCTTTCTTATACAAAAAGCTCCGAGTTTTTTATTTCAATTCTTCAATAAAAAAAAGAGCATAAGGAGAATTTGCTATCTTTTGCAAAGATAGACTAGGCAAAGCCTAGTAATTCTCTAAAATTCAAATCAAAAATAAAGATAGCAAAAAAATAACCTAAAACACACCTTTTAGTACACAAAAGGTACACAAAGACACACCTTTTGGTACACATTTTTTAAATTAAAAAGACTGATTATTTTTGCAGATAATCAGTCTTTTTCTCTTTAAGTTTAGAAATTTTATTTTCAAACTCTGATATTTTTTCTTCACTATTTTTAATTTCATCATTTAAAGTTTTTATAGAAGTTTTTATATTCTCTATCTTATTTTCACTATCTTTTATTTCAATTTCCGTTTGATAAACTTGTTCTTCTTTTATTTTCTTTATATTTTCTTCTAATGTTTCTATAGTATTATTTTTCTCTTGGATTACTTTCTTTTCACTTGTAATGTTTGAGTTTATCATTTGGATTTCTATATCAATACCTTCGGCTAAATACTCATTCGCTTTCTTTTCTTTCAAATTTAAAACGGTATCAACTTTATCTTTTTCTGTATAAAACTTAACTACATTTAATAAAGTTTTTTGAGTTTCTTTATTTTCGTTTTCTATATCATCTAATGAAAATTCTTCTTCGAATTCTCCAACGCCTAAAGATAAAACTGTCCAATTTTTATGAACCTTTGCTCTAATAATATAATTATTTTCATCTAATCTTCTTACATGAGTTTCAATAACTTCTAAAGGATTTCGTTGCTCTTTAAGTTCAAATTGTAATTTACTTTCTCCATATCCATTTACACTTTCAGCATAAACATAAAACTCAATAATATTAGATACAGAGCTATATTTTCTATCTCTAACTTGGACACTATAATTACCAACTTCTTTAATTTCTTCTAACGAAGTATCAAACTCTTTTGTATTTCCATTCTTGAAAAAAGCATTAGAATTAAAGAAAAACCCATAACCAGCTACAATAAAAACTATCATAAATGAATATATAAATGATTTATTGTTATTTAATTTCTTTCTTAATTTTTCTAAATATAAATTTATTTTTTCTAAAATATTTTCCATAATATTCACCTCTCTTTTATTAAAAAGGCAATTCGCCTTCAACTAGATCCATGTTAACTGGTTCAAATCCTTCGCTATGTTCAGCAGTATTTTTAGGATAATCTAAATACTCAATTCTTTTGGCTATTACCAAAACAATTTTATGAGCTTTATTATTTGCATCACTCCATGTATTAGTTTTTAAAAAACCTTCTACTAAAACTTTTCGACCTGTATCCAAATTATTTACAACAGATTCAGCTAGTTTATTCCAACATTCTATAGTGAAAAACTCTGCTTTACTATCACCCTCTTTTGAGTATTCTTTATTAACGGCTAAATCAAATTTAGCAACAGATGCCCCACTACCTTCTAAATATTTTAGCGTCGGCTCTTTTGATAATCTCCCAGTCAAAGTAACTGAATTCATATATAAAACCACCTTTCATTTTTATATTTTCAAATTAAAAAACTGTTTAAGTTTTTATAAACTTTAACCAGTTTTTATACATTATATTTTTTAGAATGAAACTTTTTTATTAAGCCATAATCAATTGACTATGGCTTAATTACATAAATCTTATTTTCAAAACTCTCTCTTTTTTTCAAAAAATAACTAATGCACTTGGAAAAGGAGCAGAGCCACTTCCAGCAGTTCCTCTTCTTTTAAACTTCAATCTCCCTTTGATAAATCGAACTTCTTTTGCATGAGGGAAAATATATTGATGCCAATAAAGCGTATCAGTTCTAGCTGGAATCAAGCATACAACAGTAGCACCTTTTACACTTTCCTCATAGGCTTTTTTTATCCATAATTTTATATCTCGACCATAAGGAGGGTTCATCCAACAAGTACCTTTCCAGTCTTGATTTAATCCATCATCACTTGGGGAAAAATACTTAATACATTTTGTATTTTTACTTGTTGCACAAACATCAATATCAAATTTAAACTCTAAATTAACTTTATTAAAAAAATCAATTGGAGTTTCCCAAGTTTGGTCTTTACTGCTAAACATTACATCTATATTTCCGATAATCACACCTTTCCATTATTTGTCGTTTATATTTATTTTTTATTAGTAAATTCTAATTTGAAATTAACGTAATCTCCATTTAAATTCATAACTACAATCGCATCATAAGTTCCAGATCCATCTTTCTTTTTGAATCCTTTTACTTTTGATTTACCACTTGATAATAAAGATTTAGCTATAGTCTTAGTAACCTTTTTACCTTTATCGCTAAAGAATTTATTGTTTTTGAATATAGAAAAGTTACATTTATGGATATCTTTAAATCCTTCGCAGTAGAATGATTTTTCACTTTCATATACATTCTTTCCACACTTACTACACTTACCTATAACTTCTTTTTCAACCTTCTGTTTTACAATCTTATCAACTTCAATTTGCTTTGCCTTATTTATCATATTAGATAAATCCATACTAAAAATCTCTAAGGCTCTTTCCTTAGAGATTTCATTTTTATATACTTTTTTTAGTGTTTGCGATAACTCAACAGTTTTATTTTTATATAAATCTATATTTAATTTATCTAAAGTATTTATTAAATCCACACCTAATTTATCAATGTAGAATGTTCCTTTATTTTCTTTTATATATCCAAGTTTAATAGCTTTTTCTATTATACTTGCTCTAGTAGCAACAGTTCCTATCTCAACCCCACCAAGAATTAAATTATACTGTTCATCTTCTGTCATTTCAGCCTTTTTAAATGGATTTTTTAGATAGTTATTTAATTCTTCTAAACTAATATGCTTAGGTGGTTGAGTTTCTTTATCTGAAACGAAAATATCAGTTTCTAATGTTTGCCCTATTTCAAAACTTGGAATAGTTTTTTCCTTTAAGTCATTTTCATATTTCAAGAAACCAAATGATTTTATAGTGTTTCCTTTGATATGAAACTCAAATTCGCCTAATGAAAATACTATTTTTGTTTCTTCTAAAACAGTATCTTCTTTTAAAAAATTAGAAATAAATCTATTCTTAATTATGTTATATACTGCAAGTTCATTTCCATTTATATTAGTAGGTACTTTAATAGTTGGAGTTATAGCCGAATGGCTCTCTACTTTTGATGTATCAAATATAGATTTACTATTTTTCATTTCTAAAATATTATCTTTATTTATTACATCAATTATTTTTTGTACTTTTTCTTTCTCGGCATCTGCAAGGTACTCTGTATTAGTTCTTGGATAAGTTACTAATCCTTTTTCATATAGACCTTGAATTATTTTTAAACTTTCATTAGCACTTAATTTTAATTCTTTAGATAATTTATTTTGAAGTTTATCTAAAGAAAATAACTTTTTAGGCTTTTTCTTAATTTCTTTAATTTGAATATCTTTTACAATAACTTTTTCATTCTTCATAGAATCTATTGCTCTTATACAATCCTCTTTATTATCAAACTTTAAATCCTCTATAGAAAACTTCAATGTAATATCATCCTTTTTTATAGTGACTTCGCCTTGATAATATTTTTTAGGTATAAAGTTATTAATTTCAGAATCTCTTTTATGTATAACTTCTACTATAGGTATTAAAACTCTACCAATTGGTAGCATACTTTGAGTTTTGCAAGTCAAAAGTCTAGTTAAATTAATTCCATATATCCAATCTACACAAGTTCTTACAAAGCCTTCATCATATAATAAGTCATACTCATTTGAGTACTTTAGATTATTTAAGGCTTGTCTTATTGTTTCATGAGTTTGCTCTGGCAACCAAAGTCTTTTTATAGGCTTTACTTTACCTTCTAAGGCATTTTCTATGATCAATCGAATAATTACTTCTCCTTCTCTGTCGGCATCACCACAATTGATTATAGTGTCTACATCACTTCGATTAACTAATGTTTTTATAATATTAAATTGCTTTTTAACTCCTGAATCATTAATTAGTTTGAACTTATATGGGTTAGGTATAAATGGAATCTCTTCCATGATCCATTTAGTTTTATCCCTATTGAAATAATCATCTATAGAATATAGCTGAAATAGATGCCCAAAACCAAATGTTACTATATAGTTTTCATTTTCAAAATATCCATCTTTTCTTTCAAAACTTCCACCTATAGATTGTACTATAGTTGTTGCTAGAGATGGTTTTTCTGCTATTATAACCTTTTTCATAATTTTACCTCTTCTCCTTTTATATAATTATTTGATATAATATAAAAAAACAAAGTTTTTGTTTTTTTAATTTGGCTTTTATTTAAACTCAAAGAACCTATTTAATTAAATAGGTTCTTTTTTTGGTTATAAAAAATAGACTAAATACTCTAAATAAGATATATAATGGTTGTACATCTTATTTAACATATATTTATACTATAAAAAGCCCTACCTAAATTAGGTTTGGCTTTTTATAGTATAATTTAAAATTTTGTGTATAATAAAACTACCCTAAAATTTATGTAGTTAAAATAAATATATAAAATGATTAATTTACCTAAAAAGTTGGAGTATATACATTACTCCAACCTTTTTCATACTGAAGCAACTATTAGTTTGGAAAAATAGACTAAATATCTTATTTAAGATATATAATGTACTTACTTACGTGTTATACAAATGTATAATTTCTTTTTTCAAAACCATCAACCAACCAAAATAAGCCTAAGTTTTTATTAAAACTTAGGCTTATTTTATTAGTAAAACATTAATCTTTGATTATTATTAGGCTAATCTTTGAATTGTTATTTGTAACATATAATTGATTTTTTGTTTTACATTTAAAAACTGTAGAATTGAATTAGGTTGAGTCGTAACAATTAATTTAGTACAGTTAATATAGTATGCTTTCTTTTCATTTGGTGTATAAATATTTACCATAGGATTAAGACCTGAATCTGGTTTACTATTTATCTCAGAATAAATTATAAGACCTGAGTCTGGCTCAAATGGAGTAGCATCTCCAGAAAGTGAGATTAAATAAACTCCAGGCATTTCTAAATTAAACTTATTACCATTCACTGATATTCCTTTATTACTATTATAAATAACATTATCGATAGTAATAAATTCATTTACATTTAGTTCTTCAAATGATCCAGTTGCAGAAAATACACTTTCTGGAGATCCAATAGGACCTGCTACACCTTGTGGACCAGTTGCACCTTGTGGACCAGTTGCACCTTTTAAGCCTTGTGGACCAGTTGCTCCAGTAGGACCTTGCGGTCCAACTATACCTATTGGACAGTGATTGTTGCAATTACAACAGCTTGTACTACAATTACCGTAATTACAGCAATCATCAAAGTTTGGTTCTCTATTTAAGTTACATTTGCTATTTGAGTTTTTAAATTTCATATCTATAAAACTTCCTTTCAAAATAAAAAATTTTTGAATACATTAATAATATATATATTTAAACTTGATTAAGTTACATTTTTCGCCATTTCACGAACATTCCCATAATTCTAAATATTTATTATATTAAGTATCAATAAAAAAAATACGTATTTAAAAAGATTCAAAAACACTATTTTCACTCTATTTTAGATTTTAATTTTGAACTATTGTTACTATATAATCTCCATTTTCCAAATATCCATCTTTTATTTCAAAACTCCCACTTATAGATTGTACTATCGTTGTTTCTAGAGATGATTTTTCAGCTATTATAACCTTTTTCATGATTTTACCTCTTATCCTTTTATATAATTATTTGATATAATATAAAAAACAAGGTTTTTGTTTTTTTAATTTGACTTTTATTTAAACTCAAAGAACCTATTTAATTAAATAGGTTCTTTTTGGTTTGAAAAAATAGACTAAATACTATAAATAATATATATAATGGTTGTACATCTTATTTTATAATAAACAACCCAAATAAGCCTAAGTTTTTATTAAAACTTGGGCTTATTTAATATTAAATATAGTTTATTAGTTTTAAAAAATAGAGTAAATCTAAAGAAAATATGTATAATCTATATAAAGACATATTGTTTCTTCAATATTATCTTTGCGCTGTTTTCCGATCTATATTTATGTTAAACCTCTATAGAGGTAAAATCTCATTTTTAAATCATAAAAAGTGTACTTGTATAAAAATATAAGTACTCTTTTTATTGTATTAAACTACTAAAATTGTTATTTAGTTTCAACTATTCTTCTCACATTTCCATTAAATACTTTGCTCCAATATGAACTATTCATATCGTCTATCCAAACACCTTTAGAAGTACCACAATGAAGGAATTTACCTCCGCCTAAATAAATTCCAACATGACCGTTATATTTATATGTATTAAAGAAAAGTATGTCACCTCTTGTAATTTCACTAGCATTAACTGCTCTACCTTGTCTAGCCAATGAATCCGTTACAACACTTCTATAATCTCCTAAATTTATTCCTGCTTGTGAGAAACACCAATGAACAAATGAAGAACAATCGAATCTTCTATGTGCGACATCATAGGGGTTTCTACCTCCACCCCATACATAAGGTGAATTACCAACTAAAGGCATACCTGCTGATATAGCCTTTTCTATGGTTTCATTATCTCCAACATATGATCCATCACTAAAATCTAATCCACTACCACGATACTCCATAGCATATCTATACACTTTGTTAGGATAGTCAAATCTTGCAGTGTCTAAATCTACTTTTATTCCATAACCTGGTCCACCATTATAACAAGCATAAGTTCTTCTTAATAATTCTCTAAGTTCGCTATCATCCTCACTTGCATTCCAAGGAATTAAATTCATATTTTCATTGCTATTATAATTTAATTTATTAACTTTGTTGTATTTGTATAAGACATAATTGGCATAGTATCTTATTTCATAAGAACCAGCTATAATTTGGGCTCTTACATCTCCTAAAAATATGTTCCACATTTCTTCGCTACTAGAGAAAGAATATCCAGCATTTTTATATATTTCACCTAACCCATTTCCTATTAAATAAGCCCATAAATCCTTTCCAGATGCCCAGTCATACTTTTGTATTTGCATTAATCCAAATGCTCCTAAATATGCAGTATTTGGATTAAAGTTACTCTCTTGCTTGGCTACTGATGCCAAAGCCCAGTTAGGTATATTAAAAATTTCAGATGCTTCATTAAAATATGGAATATATTCTGTTGGTACTCCACTTAAACTACCATGTACCCTCATACTATCGTCATTTACATTTGAACTATAGAAAAAGATCATAGCAGAGGAAATAAAGATAATAAAAAATAAAGATGCCAAACTAAATAGTCCGAGCATCTTTATTGCTAACTTTAATAATTTTTTCTCTTGGTTATCTTTACAATACTGCATTTTATCACCTACTTAAATCTTTCAGTAAAGGAATCTATAACCCAGTTATCATCTTCTTTTACTAGAGTTAGAATATAGTCTTGTGGAGCATCCTCAATTTGAGTAGATAAATCACTGTTAACCCAGTCTGAAAATACTATTGTATCTACCAACACTTTATTATCTTTATTTTGAACACTATGTATAGCAATTTTATTTAAATTTCTATATACATAGTATTCAGTTGCTAAAGCAGTTTCTACATCAATTTGTTTATTTAGTTCTTCATATAAAGAAGATTTAATTAAGCCTTTAACGGCTTCTAATCTTTTTTTAGGATTAATATCCTCATTTATGCTACAATAAGCCCTTAAGAAGGATTCTACAGTATTCTTTATAGTATTGTTATCTTCTTCACTTAGACTTTTATCTTGTGCAAAGTCCTTTATTACTTCAACTTCTTTTTTATCCTTATTTTCTTCAAGTGAAAATGTATTAACTTCGTCTTTATTCTCTTCTTTAGAATGATTACTTTCAATATTTGCATTAGGTTTATCATTTTTAACTACTTCTTTATTATCTTTCATAATAAAAAATCCAAATAAAAAGAACATAGACATTAACACAATAAGTAATATCCATGTTCCACTTCTTCCCATATTCATTTTTTATAATCACCTTTCTTTGTTATTAATGGACATATTTTGACATAATAGTCAAAAAAATCGATATAATAATAACTAATGTAAATACAATATAGGAAATTTTTTTATCTCTTTTCATATAATCACCTAATTTTCATATTTTCTATTATCATATCAAATTTTTACATCTTTAACTATATTTATAACAACGTCTATACCAATAATAACTATAATTATATATATTAAATTAATTGTAGGATATTTTAGGCTCCACCTTTAAATAGGTCTAATTCTTGTTTTGTTGCTTCTATATTAAACATAATATTATCAAATCCATTTATAGATAATATGCAATTACCTTGTGATAAATAAGGTATCTTTGATAACTCATTTTCTGATAACTGCCCTGAAAATACCTTCGATAACAGAGGTAATGAGTTGCTATCTTGCTTCATAATGAATTTATATTGAGTTAACTCAAATAGAGTCTTTATTTCTTTGAATATTTCACTATTTATATCAGCTACAACATCATTAATAGTTTGAGTTGCAAATACAAGACTTCCAAAATATTTTCTTGCTTCTCTTGAAAAATCAGTTAAATACTTCACCGCAGTTGTATTATTAGAATTTATTATTCTATGTGCCTCATCTATTAATATCATATATTTTTTACAATCTTCTGCTTTTTTAATTCCATTATTAAATGCGTTCATCTCTGGAGTCCCTTGAATTAAAGCACTATTCCATAGTAAAGTTAATACACTAAATATCTGTGCATTGAATATTCTCACATCATAACTTGTTAATTTTCTAAGTTCAAAAGATATTATTTGCTCTTTATTAATATCTTTTATGCTAGAGTGATTATTAAATAAGTGACCATAATCTCTTACTATGCCACTTATGTTTAAAAATATTGATTCTAGTCTTTTTCTATGACTTTCAGAAAGATTTTCTTTTGTGATTCTTTGCTTCTTATCTATATATAATTCATTTTCTATATACTCTAAAAAGTCACTCATTATTGGATATGATTCAGTATCATATTCAGTACATTTATCGATTTCTATATCCTTTTGACCATAGAAGTTACTTAATAGTGATTCAAATTCTCTTAATTCCTCTGATGCACATTCAGGGTTTAAGAATTTATACATCATACTAACTTTTGATAAATGTGTTGAAAAAGATTGCCTATTATCAACTTTATAAGTTTTATCATCCGTTATTGTAGCAAGTATTTGCAGTGGATTTATTATTCCATCACTACCATCAAGAGAAATAGATTTTCCTCCTAAAGCTTTAACTAATTCTCTAAATTCCCCAACAACATCTAAAATTCTAATAGTCTGACCTTGTATAGAATTGTTAAGCACAAGTTTCTTTAATAGTGTAGATTTACCACTTCCTTTTGAACCTAATATAAGTGCATCATATGATAATCGTTTCTTTGTTTTTGTAAATATATCTAATAATACATTTCCACCAGTGGTAGTTGTTCCATAGAATAATCCAGTTGGATCATCTAAATATGTGTAATGAAGTGGATAACCAGCACCTAATGTTTCAGAAGGAATTGCTTGACCTTTTCTCTTATTTATAAATTTCTCTTGCTCTAAGTACCCATTAAATAAGGATCTCCATTCATATTCTTGTTCATTTAATAAACAAGCCCCTCTATATCCTCTTGCTTCTAATTTTTCTAATATGTCTTTTACTTTACTATCTAGTAATTCTCTTGTTGGAGCAGATACATAATATCTAATATGTACTATCTTTATAACTTCTCCATTGTTAGTTATATCTTCTGTTAAACCTTGTAATGATTGATATGTACTTCTTGCCTTTATTTGACCAACTTTGCTTTTATCTTCATAATATCTATTTTCTTGCTCTGATAATGATTTTTCTAGTTTCTTTAATATATCTTGTTTATTAGCAGTACCAACATCAATGGTAGTTATTACATCATCCATAGTTAATAGTCTTTCTAACCAAAATGATTTTACTTGTGTCGGATAATCATATACATGAACACAGGTTTCGTATCCATCACCTTTTCTTATTATAACTTCTTCAAACTTAACTCCACCTTGTGGTTGTATTTGAGTTAATAAGTATGGATCATATTCTCTTTTGTTTATTTTTTTAGTATTTTTCATAATAATTCCTCCAAATTCTTATCTTTTATTTTTTGATTAAATTATTTATAATTAAATTGTATAGATTCTATACTTTATATAGAAAACTACCTAAGTTTTAACCTCTTACCAAAACTTAGGTAGTTTTTTATTTGAAACTTATATTTATGGTTAGAAATAATAGACAAATTAATATAATTTAGTAGTATTATATTGATTATAGATAATACTTTTAGAATATATTAAGAAAACAACCTAAGTTTTTAACCTCTACCAAAACTTAGGTTGTTTTTTTGCATTAAAAAAGATATATAGAAATTAATTCTATATATCAAAAATAAGTTTAAAACTCAGTGGATTATGATATAATATAAATATAAAAAGGAACTTCAATCTATTGTCCGTAGAGCGATGTTTCCTAAATCAAATTAGAATTTTTTGAATTTAATATTTATATTAAATTCGATACCGCTCTTGGTTTTAGCAGACGTAGAGCGGTTTTTTATTTTATCAGTTATGTAATTAGTTGATAAACCAGATAGTATACCAACTAAAAAACTTATGCACTGTGATAAGATAAAATTGATAATCTCCATACTTCTCACCTCCTTCCGTTAAGAAGTAGGCTTTTTCTTTCGTATGGAAACACCACTCTATAAATTGAAGTTCCTAGATACTATTATATCATATATTTATTATACTTTAGAATTCTGATTATTAAGTTTAAACAATATCTTTAATTTCTTATCTAAATCTAAGGATTTTAGATTAATTGCAGAACTTGTAAGTCTTAACAATTGACTTTCTCTCTCTTTCTTTGTTTTTTCATCTTCATAAAATACCATTAAATAAAACTCTTTATTCTTTCTCTTTTCTTCTAATGCTATTAATTCATCTAATCTTTTATTTAAAAACTGTATGTATATAGGGTTGTCCGTATTATCAATCGTTTTTAAAAGATGCTCTTGCTGAACTTGTGTATTTACTGGAAATGTCATTGATATAATCTTAATATCATCAATATATGATCTAAAGAAATTACCAAATTCCATCATATGCCTTTGTGCATCATCATTATTTAAAGAATTTAAATCTTTAGTTCCAAGTTGAAATACATCTATATATCCGTTTTGGGTTCTAAATGTTTCATCTTCTGCAACATCTAAAAAAGGTAATAAGTCAAACGTATCTTTATCAACCTTTTTATATTCTTCTTTTAACTCTTTTTTATTTTGCTTGGATCTTTGCTTCTTTTCTTTTTTTAATCTCTTTTCTTCAAGTTTTATTTGCTTTTTCTCTTTTCTTGATAACTTCTTCTGATTTTCTTTTTTCTGTTTATTTTTTTTCTTCTTTTTAACTTTTTTAGTTTTCTTTTTCTCTATAGGTATTGTATTTTTTTCTGATGCTTTAATACTTTCTTCTATATTATTAGCCTCTATATTTAAATTTTCTTCATTTAAACTTATATCTTTGATAATATCTATATTCTCTTGTATTACTATATTTTCTTTAATATCTTCTGCTTTTTCTATACATTCATCATTTACTGATGTTGTTGCCAATTCATGATTTTTTATATTTTCACTATGATTACTAACGATTTCTACAACATTTATATTTCTTTCAGCTATAGTTGTATTACTATCACTATCTGTAACAGAGTATGTAAGTATATAAGTGCCTAACTTACATACATTTAAAAATCCATTTATAGATATTTTATCCGTTAAGATGCCATCTTCCGTATCAGTTGCTATTACTCCATACATAGGGTCAAATACTTGATTTAGAGATATTTCAATATCATCTGCACCAATTATAACTGGTTTATCATTAGTTTTAACAGTTACATTAATTAAGTGCTGAACTTTAAAAGTATTAGTTTTATCGCTTAATTCAAGTATCACTTCATAAATTCCAGCCTTATTTGTATCTACATTGTTTTTTTCTATATTTATAGTGTTTGTATCTACTGGGTAATTATCCTCATCATAAGCTAAAACGCCTTCAAGTATATTAAATTCTTCTCCAACTTTTATTATTCTATCTTCTGCTTGTATCTTTGGTACTTTAGTAAAAATTATAGTACTTCTGCTATTATTTTTTATTGCATCCATAATCTAATCCCCCTTAATATCTTCAAAGTTCCAATCTAGTGATTTATACGTTTTTCTAACTCTTCTAAGCATTATATATATTGCTCTAAAATTTCTCACACCTGGATTAGTTTTGCTCTTACTAATTAGAAAAAATGTAACTATAAAAGAAAATATATAATATAGCACACTCAATTTAGGGTTGATAACTTGTGCTGTAGACATTGTAAATAATAAAGATATTATTATACAAAATAGGTCAAATAAATATATTGATCTTAATACCTTAGTTTCTGAGTTTATTTCTTTTGGTATGTTATACATTTAAACCACATCCTTACTATTTCTAATATTAAAAAAAACTATAGATTTTTATTCTATAGGTTTAATTTATTCTTTAACTTGTTTACATTTTCTTTCGTCTTAGTTCCAGTATTTCTAGCATTTTCTCTTAATTTAATTCCTGTATTTTGACCTAATTGATAGTGCTTATTCCTATTACTCATTGATTTAGAATCCTTGAAATATTCACCGTATGTTCTAGTTTCAATCGGTCTATTAGATTTATTACTCTGGTTATTTTGTGTATCTTTACCTATATTATCTTTTATATTAGGTGAGTTACTATTATTAGAGTTAGTATCATTTTTATTGTCACCATCAATTGAATTAGGTTTATCATAGAACATCCTTATTATGAGTTTATTCATCTCAAAACGCCCCTATCCACCAATTCTATTGGCTCTAGTAGTATTTACTATACTATTTTTTTAGCATATTACAAAGCTTTTCATACCATCAGTTGTAAATTCTACATCTTTTTCATCAGTTAATATAATATGTGCTTTATCTCTTGCTGATATAGGAGCTACGCTCATTGCATCTGCTTCGCCTTTATATCAATTTACAAAGAATACTTTATCTACTCTTTTTTGAATTTCATTAACTCTATTTGCTATTTTATAACTTGTATCAAATCTATCTTTTCCAGCTATTCTTTCTATCCTAAGTTCTTTATTCATTTCTTTTAATTGATTTTCTGCTTTACTTGATATAACCTCCTTGCCACCCAATATGTATATTTTGTCAATTCCTACTATTCTTTGTATTGTTTCACTTGAAACATTATCTTTACTTGCTAGGAATATTTAAGCATTTAAAGAACTTGCACTTAATCCATCAGATAATAAATTATCTGAATTTACTAATATAACTTATAAATATTCTTTTTACCTATCAGCTATAAGATCAGCAGTTTCATGTCTATTCTTTCCAGTTATATTATCTGATGTGTAATTTGTATTTGCAATCATACTTGATAAAATAACTAATCCTAACATTGCTAATACTATTTTTCTTCTATCCATTTTACTACCATACTTTCATTTTTATTTTTAATTACATAAAAAAAGATAGTGATTTCTCACTATCTTTTTCTAATTATTCAAAAGATGTTCTTCAATCAACATAAGGAAATATTCATCCTCTATCTTTCTGTACTCTTTTTCTTTCTCTGCTTTTCTTCTATTTATATATATTCATAGAATATTTATTTCTTTATCCATACTAATTCCTTGAGGAACATATAATATTTCTCCATATATACTTTTCACCTTTTATTTTATTTATATACTTTAATAAAGAGGAGGCAACATTTTGACTAAAATGTACCTGTGTATACTGCTTAATCAAGATATATTTTTATATTTATATAAAAAAGGGACAAACACAAATTTTTAAGTAGTATATACAGATACACTTATTTCTAAGTGTACCAAATCTATTTTAATTTAAGGATTAAGGAGCTATTTATACTAATTAATTGTTATTTCAATATCTGAACCATTCCATTCCTTACCATCTGGAAATGATGCAACTACATAATATCTAAATCCGTAACCATCATTATGATTTGCTCTATATATCGCAATACCCCCATATACCTCTCTTGTATCAAGCATATTTTCTTTATGTACTTCTTCTTGACTAAATTTAAGTGATTATACTCCATGATTTTTTCTAAGTATTCAACCTTAACTTCATTTTTTGGTGGCTTTGAATCATCAATTGCATCAACTGCTTGTTGTAGAGTTTTCTTATCTATTCCACCTATTTCAGTAAACTTAACCGCACTCTTTAATATACTTTTATCAGTATTATGTACTAATAATACTGGTTTATCTTTTGCTATTGGTGATACTGTTAAAGCATCAACTAATCCATATCATTTTATTAAGAAAAGTTCTGTCGGTTTTCTATAAAAATGCTCTATTACTTTCTTATTAGTTTCAAATCTATCTTTACCTACTAATCTAGTACTTTGTGTTTTATCTACTAATTCTTAGCTCATTGCACTTGTACCACCGATTACATAAGAACTTATTTTTGTAGTATCAAATGATACATCTTTTCAATTAGCTAATATAATAGATGATTTATCTCTTGATGATATTGGAGTTATAATTGCTAATCTCAAAATTACAGTTAATATTTTTTTCTTCTAAACCATCTTTTCTCTCCCCTTCGACTTATATATTTCAAAAAGTATTATATATTTTCTTAAAGTATTTATATATATTTTTCCAAACTATTTTAATAGATGATTTACTACCATTGCCATACTTGTACTACTTTCTTCTAAATTATTTATCATACCACCTTTTTTAGAAAAAGACTTTAACAAATCTTTAGGCTTTGTTCCACGTTTCTTATTAGAAACTAAGTTTCCATTTTTATCATAATCATAGCTCTGTCTATTCCATCTTAATAAAGCATTACTACCAATATAAGAATTATAATCTTGATTAATTGCTTTTATAATAAATTTATTTAAATCTCTATTTTTTCTATGCTCAAAGCTTAGATGCCTGAATTTTCTATGCATACATTAGCGAACAGAATCTCTTTTATAATTCATTGCTTTTGCAATTTACTTATAATTTAGATCCTTTACATACTTCTTACTCTTTTTTTATCTAACCTTACATCAAATATAATTCTCCCTTCTAAAAATGTACCCATTTTGAGAGGTTTTACATATTTGTGACAAAATATGATATTCTCTCTTGTTTTTATTCTATTTTTATTTTCTAAATATAGAATATTTAAATGATGATTTAGAATTTTAAAAAGATAATAATAAAAATACAGATAGATTTTTCAATATAAAAACATCTGACTTAATCCATGATCCTGATGAATATTTCGTACTAAAAATCGATGGTGATAGTATGAATAAACTATATCAAGATGGCGACTATATCTTAGTTGAAAAAACATCTTGTGTTGAAAATGGTACACCTGCAATAGTAGTTATTGAAAATGATTACGCAACCTGCAAGATTTTTTCTAAGGATGAACTATGTGTATGTCTTGAACCTCGTAGTACTAATCCTAAGCATAAAAAACAAACTTATCCTTTATCTAAATACAATTACAGGATATTGGGTAAAGTTCTTGGAGTAATTAATGAATATGAATAGTATAAATCTATATTAGTTTTATGCTATTCTTTTTCATTTTCTTTGTATATATTATCTAATTCTTTTACTGCTTCAATCCATGCCTCTTGAATTGATACTCCTTTTTCTTTAGCCTTTTCTTCTGCTATTTTCTTTAATTGTTCTGCTACTTTTAACAATCCCATTAATTTCAACTCTCTTCCTTGTGATAATAATTAACCTCTCTCAATGTCAAAAATCTGTATGGCCTTAGATAACGTCATTTGAGGATTTATTATACAAACATACAGTGCTAAGTAGTTTCTCATAGTCAGATCATCTTTAAATACATTGTTTAATGTGTTTTCAATCATAATATCATACCTTCTTTTTTATTTTAAAAGCCTTAGTTTGATATTATAATACTATAAAGCAAATGTAAGTTATCTATTTTTATAAACCTGTTTATAATTAATCAAATTTATTACCTAAAACTATAATATTTGAATACTTAGATAATTTTTCTGTTTGTCTATTTTTCCATTGAATACATACTTCACCATACTTAGAAATAATTAATCCTTTTCTAAAATCCCTAGTAACAATATCTCCAATAAATATACTTGCCCCTTTTTTATCCAATATCCCAGTTTCTTTACAAATAGTATCTGTTTCAATCGCTCTTTCTCCCCAAATACAGTCGTCAATACACTCATTTAGATATGATTTATGTACTAATTTTCCATAGACCCATTCATTTCTATATCTCATTTTCGCTTTATATTTCCCTATTTTATCTCTAACTTTCATTCCAACCCCTCCATGTTATAGAAAATTTGGTATTACTAAGCATAAGTTTAGATAAATTCTGTAATCGCTGGACAAAATAAACTATTCTTTTCTGCATACTTTTTAGCCATTTGATATGTAGGTTTCGTTACTCTCCACTCTTGCTTTAAAGCTCTTTGATAAAAACTTTTTTCAAAATCATCTGTAACATTTATTGTCTTTTTTTCAACTTCATCTAAATTATCTACTGGAGATTCTTTACTCTTACCTTCTTCTTTTTGTACAAACGTATCTTTAGTATCTACATAAAAATCATCTATAAATTCATTTATTGCTTTTTGTTCTTCTGTTTTATATATTTTATAAAAATAACTAAATGTATGTCCATCTTGTGCAATTGTTAAATCTAATGAACTTTCACAAACCTTATATTCCATTTTTTCTAGCATACTAATTTGTCTTTCAGATAGTAATATATTATTTTCTATAAACTTATAAACTAATGCTTTCGTTTTATCACTCATATACAATTGTTTTGAAATCTCTAATAGTTTTTGGTTAGTGCTCTTAGAAAAATCTTTTTGAATGTCTTTTATAGATAAAACAACAACAACTAAATCAGTTTTACTAAAATCAGTCTTACTATAGTCTGATTTTCGGACTCCACGTAGTCTGATTTTCAGACTACCATTGGTATTACTTGACTTTAGAGTTTTTATTCTTTGAACTTTAGTTTTTTCAATGGTAGTCTGATTTTCAGACTCCACTATTTTTAAACTCTCCCTTTTGTCTTTTTTAATTTCAGATTGCTTTTTATTGTACTCTTTTTTATACTCCCTCTTTTTATTACGAAGCACTTGATATGTATCTTTATGTTTTTCTAGAAGAGAATCTAATGTGTCTGATGTTGTTTCAACATGAGCTACATATAGTACATTAATGTTATCACCATCACGATTCATTATTTTTTCTTTTTTTATAAGATCAAATTTTTCAAGGTCTTTTAATGCACTATTAACTTTATCTCTAGAACAACCAAAAAATACTTGTATTTCATCAAAAGAACAAATTATATATGCTCTATCTTTATCATCAAACCAATTATTTTTTATAGATAAATTGGTTCTTTCATAAAGAATAGAATATAGTATTTTAGCTGAATCTTTCATTTTCTTATATTTTTTTTCAAGCATAAATTGTTTTGGTATTTTATAAAACAACTCTTTAGATTTATCTTCTTTCGTTATGTATTTAAAACTCACTTTAATCGCCCCTCTCCCATAGTCAAATATAATTTTTATGTAATTTGTATATTAAAAAAGCCTTGATATATTAAATATCAAGGCTTGTAACTTCTATTTCGTAATGTCAAAACGGTTTGATTCAAAGAGGGTATAGATTACCCCCTTTGATATTTACGAAAAATTTATTGCTTTATGTATAAATTTAGCACAATTTTGTATACAAATATATTACAAAAGTATTGAAGATTATACTAAATAATGCTATAATTATTTATATTAAAGCAATAAATTAGAAGTCTACTCGCACAAGGTAATTTAATATTTTTCTGGAATATTAAATCCTATAATTTTAAAAATGTCGCCAAACATCTTTAAAATTCGTGAACGTGGACTTTTTTTATATTATATTTTATATTCATTGTAATACAAAATATAAAAAATTACAAATATTTCTTTTTTTTAGAAAATAATAAAAAAAGTTGGGGTATATAGACTACTTCGACTTTTTTTATTGTATATTCTAATAGATCTTATGTATTTTAGATATATAAAAAAGATGCCTTTAAATTAATTTTTTAGGCATCTTTTTTATTTGATTTATTATTTATAACTCTGCTTATTGTTGCTTTGCTCCAACCAGTTTCTTTAGATATGTAACTATAGGTTTTACCTTCTTTTTTTAATTTTTTTATTTTTTCAACGTCTATTTCAGAGATTTGTTTTTGCCTAGGTTTTAAGTTTGTGCACGATTTAAGCATAGTATTTTCATCTTGTAATCTCTTAATTATGTTATCTTTTTCTTTTAACTTTTTTTCATAATCAGAAACCATTTGATTAAATTCCTTTATATAATTGAAAGTCCAGTTGTAATCGCTTTTTTTTAATTTCCTGAACAAATGAAACACCTCCTAAGTTTATTTCATATGATAAGAAACTAATTCTAATATAATCTCCCCAAATCCTCTATTATACTGAAAATAGGTAAATATTATATAGCAAATTAAAAATACTTTAGATTTGAGTAATTAAGGATTAGCATGAGACTTAATATAAGAGTCAAGTTTGGAATTTGAAAATAAATATTATGTAAAAAAGCAACTAACTATTAATTTTATATAGTTAGTTGCTTTTTTATCAAAAATCTAGAATCTATTAAAGTATATAAAATATATTTTATCATAAATTTTATATACTTTAATAAATAATTTTAGTTCATTTACTATAAAATAAGAAATCCCCCCCTCTTAAAACCTTATTATGGATAATTTTAAGAGGGAGGATTCAGTTCAATGGATTATATGTAGTTTTAAACTATTCTATCTATAAAAAATTTCTTCAAATGTAGCATGATCATAAATACCATTTGGATCTTTTCCATCAATTAATATTTTAACTCCTTTTATCCAATCACCTTTATATTCTCTCTGAAGTAATGTATCTATTATAGTACTTTGATTTATAAAACCACCAGCAGAACCCGAAAAGTGCTTATCCCATGAATTAGGAACTTCATTTATTAAGTTTATAGTTGCGATATTTTTATTATCTATACCATCTAATTTTATTTTAGCGTTATCTTCCTTAAAATAGTCTTTTTGTAATCGAGTACATAACTCACTTATAAGCTCATTTAAGGTTTTATTATTATCTAAATTAAAACTTGAAAATTCTATTTTTTTATCATTATCGTCTTGATCTCTTGTATATATTTTAAGTTCAATCTGATTATTTTTAGATGAATGTTCATCCTTAGGTTTACTGTTGTCAGTCACTGTAGTCTTATCTTCAGATTTATTACTTTCAGTTACTGAAGTGTTATTTTTATTTGGTTGATTTTCTTTATTGTTTGAATCGCTACTTATATTTTTGTTAGAACAACCTAATAATGATAACCCGCAGACAGCTATTATTAGAGCTACTTTTAATTTCATATTATTTCCTCCCTAAAAATCAATTATTTATACAATTATACTTTATATTTATACAAAAGAATATAATATATCTAAAAGTAAATAAAAAGTTGATTGAAATGTATTATTTATCTCTATATTAATTTTACTTAATTAATAAATTAAATGTATTATTTTATTACTATAAAAATACAAATTATGTTATTTTATATATTTTTTTTACAAAATTTGTCACATACTCATTTTTTATTTCGTTATATATATGAAAATAAAAATTAAAGGGGAGTATTATTATGTTAAAAAAATTTTTAGTAACTGCATTAGCAATAGGGGTTAGCAGTAGTGCTTTTATTAGTCCTTCATTTGCATCTGATTTAAATGATTCAAATCTAACATCACCTAGAATTTCTCAATCAAAGCCTTATACTATTCCTGGTGGTAAAGGAACTATAAAATCAGATACTTGGAGAGATAATGGTGATGGTAAAGTCTCAGGTAATACAAGACAATGGGATTACCAAGTAGCAGCAAAATATACTGGATCTAGATCTGTAGAATGGATCGAGACTAGATGGGTTGCATCTGCAAACTTAAGGAATCAAGCATCTATAAATCTTGGTGT